>JAPUHZ010000065.1 GCA_027297485.1 Deltaproteobacteria bacterium | reverse complement strand
TTCTCCTCCTGGCCAAGCGGTGCAACTGCAGGCTGCCAGAACTCATAGTCCAGGGCAAGCTCTTTTTCGCCCTCTCCTGTACTGGTCCAGCGATTTTGGTACTTTGCGCCTTGCCAGTGATCTGTCTATATGCCAATAGTTTATGATCTCCGTGAGGCCCTGACAAGCGGTTTTCACGGAGGTCCCGATGCACCCCAAACTGCCCCTGCCCCGCGGCTGGACGCGCCGCATCCAGTCGTCCGTCCACACTCTGGCCCTCGGCTGTCACACCCCAACCCACTCGATTTCGACGGCCAACGTGCTTGTTCTCCAGCGGCCAGAATCGGTGGCCCACTACACTAGGCTGGAGGATTTGGCTAGTCGACGTCATCCTCTCATGATGCCTATCCGCACAGCCACATTCGTTCGGCTCCAAGACATGTGAGGCGACAGTGCGGTCGAGGTGCAGTAGCAGCCTAGGGAAGTTTGCCTCTTCGTCGATCCGGGGCCAGCTGCGCAAGTACCCCCCGGATTCGCCACAGTGTGTCCAATCTGGACACCGCGAGTATCTCGGCGGCAACTCTTGAGATCTTCGCCTACTGCCCTGAATGCCCTTTTCGGCCCATCGCTGTGCCGGTATCCGCTAGACCCGCGCCTCTTGCATTTCGGCCCCTGACGACCAAAATTGAACGTTTTGGAGACCACCACATGGGTCTTGAAAACCTCAACCTTCCTGCGATTCTCGCTGCTGGCGTGGCGGCTGTCGTATCCCTCCTTGCAATGGCGCGCGGCAAGCAGAACGCCCGACTGGAGGCGCGCCAGGGCCAGCTTGAGAGCAAGATCAAGCAGCTGCGCTTGTCCCTGCACCTGACAAGAGAAGAGAACGAGACTCTACGGGTCTCGGAGCAAGAAAACGCGCGAATCATCACCATTTTCGTAGTCACCCTACCCGGGCTGATCCGTCAGTTAACGGCCACTCGTGAGAAACGTAATGTTGCACCGCTACTGAAACGACTGCTCAACGTTGTACTCGAACCGGAGCAGATCTGCATTTTCTTCCGCTCCTCTGTGGCCAACACATACAAGTTGGCGGCATCCAAAGGTTTGCCTGAGTCTGCCAACCTCGACAAGATCGAGATCTCCGAAGGGGAGGGAGCCGTTGGCTCCGTCGCTCGATTGCAAACGACTATGGCTATTTCGGAAATTCGCAGGCCGAGGGTTACTGCCTCATCTGATCTGAGTTCCCTCCTGGATGGCGATTTCTTGGCGCCCCTTCTCGACCCTGATGACCAAAACACCCTGGGAGTTGTGACGGTCGGGGGCGCCATGAAACACCAGGCCTCCGCCAAGGCGCTCCTCAAGATGGTAGCAGATCTGGGGTCCGTGGCCCTCAAGAACACACATTACTACAGGAAGCTCCGGATGGCTGCCAACCAGGATGGCCTTACTGGGCTCTACAGCAAGGAATACGGCACGCGTCTCCTGTCCCTGGCAATTAACGACGCGGAACAACGGGATCGAGAATTGAGCATTCTTTTCTTTGATCTTGATCACTTCAAGAAATACAACGACACATACGGACATCTTGCCGGCGATAACGCTCTACGTCGGGTGGGGCAGATCGTTCAAGAGGGAATTCGCGACGACGACTTCGCTATTCGTTTTGGCGGCGAGGAATTCCTCCTAGTGCTGCTCGACGCTGACAAGAAAGGCGCTCTTATCGCTGCTGAGAAGTTACGCGTTCTCATCGAGGAATGCGAATTCCCGCTCGCCGAGACGCAGCCCGGCGGTCGGCTCACGATCAGCGGCGGGATAGCGAGCCTGCGGACCGATTCCCGCATGTCGACAGAGCTCATTCGAATGGCCGACGAAGCCCTGTACGAGGCGAAGGGGACTGGTCGAAATCGGATAATCACCTTTCGTGCGTCCTACATCGGTGGTGATTCCGAGCAGTTGGACAGGCTTCGAGAGGAAGAAACCAGGGGGTCGTAAAGGACACACACGATGGGCCGGAACTCGCGTGGTACCCTTTCCAAGTCGGCTGACAGGCGGCAGCTCGGGTCGAGGTTGCGCAAGAGGCTCCGTGTGCGTTTCGGAGTGTGGACAACCGACCGCACTGCATCTACGGACTGCATCTCAGAGAACGGCATGCTCATCAGCACTTACCGCCCTCCTCCGCTTGCCGGCGACCAGAACCTACATTCTAATCCCACTCGGGGCGTTCGCTTGTCTCGTAGTTGGCCGCACATCTGCTTTGGTTGAGTGCAAATCCATGAGAAGTAGCATCGATCGAGATTTAAGAAAAACCGAGCATCGCGAATCCCAGCTTTGGTTTCTGCGCCTTGGCCTTTTGCTTTCCTTTGGAGGCGTCATTGTTGCCATCTTCTTGGGTGAGGCTGATTCTCATCCTTGGACGTCACGACCATCTACAACCTGGGGATTCTTCTTCCTCATTGCTCTCTTCTGCCTCTATGTTGTACATGCACTTCTCCTGAATGGAAGGATGAAGAGCCTGCTGGTGCAAACGAGTAGCCTGGCTGCCTCCAGCATCGAATTGGATAATTTTCTTCCGTCGATTGCCCACAAGATTGCAAAAACCACCTCGGTCACCTTATGCCAGATCGCACTTTTGGCACACTCGCGATCCACCCTGACAATCAAGTCCAGCCATGCCAACGTGAACCAACAACCCGAGGTCGGGAAAACCTATCCACTGGAAAAGTTATCTGTGTGCAGACAAGCTGTTGAAACTCTCCAGCCGGTGGTTCTGCATCGGCGGGATATTGCACAGCTTCCTGTCGGCAGGGATGACCACGAACTCCTCACCGGTGGATTGAAGGACATCCACTCACTCCTTATCGTACCCATGGTGACCAAAGAGCGGATACTGGGCATCATCATTTTGGGGGAAGCGAAAGGATTCATAAAGAGGCGCTTCACGGCGTCCACGGTCGCTATTGCCCAGGCCTTCGCAAGACATGCCGCCACCGCCATTGACCAGGCAAGGCTCAAAAGGGAAGCGATTCATGATCCCCTTACCAACCTCTATAATCGCCGACATTTCCGCGAAAGGCTGAAAGAGGAGATTTCCAGGACAGATCGAAACAAGCACATTACGGCGATTCTGCTCTGCGATCTAGACCGTTTCAGAGCTATTAACGACACCCATGGTCATCAGTTCGGAGATGATGTACTAAAGGTAGTAGCCAAGAGGATCCAGGAAAGCACGAGAGGGACAGATCTCGTTTTCCGGTGGGGAGGAGACGAAATCGCTGTTATCTTATCGAACAGTTCTAGGGAGGCGGCGCTGATTGTCGCGGGTCGTATCAGGGAGGGCGTGCGCAAAACTGGGGAAACAGCCCAAGTTGACATAGATGTGAGCATCGGGGTCGCTCTGTACCCAGAACATGGGCGCAATGAAGATGAGTTGATCCGTATTGCGGATCGAGCCCTATATATTGCCAAGAAGAGCGACGGAAAGCTGCACGTCGGCGAAGAGGGCTATCAGCTGAATCGACATTCGATTAAGGTGGTTTTTGAGCCCGTGGTGGATATTTCGTCGGAGCAAGTCTTGGGGTATGAAGCCTTAACTCGTGATGCCCAGGGCAAGCTAAGCGCCTTTGAGTTCTTCGAGAAGTATCGTGCCATCGGTCGGCTGAATGAGCTGAAGCAACTCACTTTTACGTCACAGCTCAAAGTAGCCCAAGAGCATGGATTGGAAAGGGTTTTCATCAATGCTGATTTTGAGGTGCTCAGTCAACTTGATCCCATATCTAAGCCATCCGGCATGGATGTGGTAATCGAGCTCTCAGAGCTAGAAGCCCTGCGTGACTTGGAGAATCACTTAGCGGTAGCCCAGAGATGGCGAGAAAAGGGCTATGAGTTTGCAATTGATGATTTCGGGGCAGGGTTCATCTCCTTCCCCTTTCTCGCTATGCTTGTTCCGGAGTACATTAAGGTGGATCGATCGACCATGCTTCAGGCCGTCTCCTCGGAAAAGTTCAAGGGATTCTTAAAATCCTTATTACACGCCGTGCGGACTTATGCAACAGCGGGGATCATAGTTGAAGGGGTTGAGAACGAGAAGGAATTACAGGTGGTGAAGGAACTGGGAATCTTTCTTGTCCAAGGTTTCTTATTTGGCAAACAGCAAGAGCTGAAAGGACCTACTGCCATGGTTGCGCCTGACGCCCTACAAGTCAGAGCTATCAAACTCAAGTAGCACGGGGAACTGGACCAGCGATTTGTGAACTACGGGTCTCGAGTGATCTGTCTGTATCTCAGTAG
>JAPUHZ010000064.1 GCA_027297485.1 Deltaproteobacteria bacterium | reverse complement strand
GGTCAGAGCCCTGTCCTCGCTCAGGTAATGGGACAAGCACGGTGTCATGGTGATCCGTGGAGCAGCGGAGGAAGGTAATGCCCTGTTCATTGACGTCCGAGACTTTAAAACCGAGAATTTCCGTATAGAACTTCTTTGATTTCTCAACGTCCCTCACGAAGATCCCTACGTGCCCTAACTTCCTTATCTTGACCATGGTATGCCTCCTTCCCTCTTGCTCCAAGTGGGCCTGCGATTTGAGGTTCTGGCAGGCGTGGATTTTCTCTTGCTCGTGTTCCCGGGACCTTTGAGTATGCCGCAGGAGTTCATTTCGATCCACCCATTCCAGTTCCTCCTTTTGCTCTTTTTTGAGAATAGTTTCTTTGGAAAACCACTTTTCGTGGAAGAAAGGATAAAAACCGCCGAAAGTGGAAAAAAGCTATCTTGGCATAGGTTATGCTCTCCAGCAGCTCTATCAATCAATGTCTAAAAAGGCTAAGAGTTTTGTTAGATTAGAACCAAGCAAAGTCTAGATTATGGCTGAGAGCAACGGATCATATCCGGGAAGTTTGCTTGCGGTGGACACGATAGCTGTTCCGGGTGTTTTTCAATGCCCTTACGGCTATGCTCGTTGAGTAAGTGGGCTTCCGGGCCGTTTATGGTTCCGGCAGACAAGTTGACGAGTAGTTGAAGAGAGGAGGTCATTGACTTTCATGTCCATGGAAAAACCATACAGCCCCGGTCTCGAAGGCATAGCGGCGGGTATTACATCCATCTGTGAGGTCAATCCCGAGAAGCAGAGACTTGCCTATCGTGGATACGACATTGAGGAGCTGGCCAATAACTCGACCTATGAAGAGGTCGCCTACCTGCTCTTAAAGGGAGAGCTTCCCACAAAGAAGGAGCTTGCTGCTTTCACCTTAGAGTTGGTTTCTGAGAGGAAGGCGCCGCCGCACGTTTATGAAATACTCAATATGATGTGGGCCTGCAAAGATCCCATGAACGCTTTACGCACCTGCGTTTCATTCTTGGGTGCGGCCGACCCGGATGCCCAAGACAACTCGCACGAAGCAAACCTTCGGAAGGCCGTTCGACTCATTGCCAAGATGGCGACCATTGTTGCGGCTAACTACAGAATCAGGGCCGCGCTCCATCCAGTGGAGCCATCAGTCAAGCTTTCCCACGCAGCCAATCTGTTCTATATGATCACCGGGAGCGAGCCTGAAGAGTATAAGGCGCGTGCCTTTGATGTCTCCATGATCCTCTACGCGGAGCACACCTTTAACGCCTCGTCCTTTACGGCCCGCGTGATTGCCTCTACGCTTTCCGATATGCACGCTGCGGTGACCGGGGCCCTGGGGGCTTTAAAGGGTCCGCTTCATGGAGGCGCCAATGAGCGAGTCATGGAGATGCTGCTCGAGATCGATGATCCTGCAAAAGCAGAGGAGTGGGTCATGAAGGCGCTGGCAGAGAAGCGGCGGACTATGGGTTTTGGCCATCGAATCTACAAATGGGGAGACTCTAGGGTCCCAACGATGAAGAGAGTCGGAAAACAACTGGGTGAGCGCCTTGGCGAAAAACGCTGGATTGAGATTGGGGATATCGCCGAAAGGGTGATGGAGAGAGAAAAGGGGCTTTACCCGAACCTGGACTTTCCCTGCGCTTATGTTTACTACATGCTTGGATTGCCTATCGAGCTGTACACACCGATCTTCGCTGCTTCAAGAATGGCGGGTTGGGCGGCTCACGTGATTGAACAGCACGACAGTAATAGGTTGATTCGTCCTGACTCGATCTACCAAGGGAGCAGAAACAGAGCTTACGTCGTGTTGGACCAGAGAGGCTAGTTGGATCGGGAATCAAGCTAAAAATGGCAGTTGATGGAGGAGACTTTTCATGAGTTCGGGAATCCGGAAGGTAGGAGTCGTAGGGATTGGCCTTATGGGCAGCGGCATTGCTCAGGTTGCCGCTTCCCAGGAGTTTAACACGGTGGTCGTCGATGTGACTGCTGAGATTATCGAGAGAGGGATGGAGCGGGTCCGGGGGAGTTTACAGCGTTTGGTCGAAAGCCACCAGAAATCTGCCGGCAAGACAGGTGTGCCGCCTGAGAAAAAAGAGAAAATCCTTAGACAGCTTCGGCCATCCACAGAACGTCAGGAGCTTCTCGATCGGGACATCCTGATCGAGGCGATGGTAGAGAACGAGGGGGCTAAAAAGGAGATGATCGCCTCCCTTGCCGAGATGGGCTATCAGGGACTGTTTGTCTCTAATACCTCTTCTATTTCGATTACGCGGCTTGCCAGTGCCTACCCCTGGCCGGAAAAATTCATGGGGATGCACTTTATGAATCCTGTTCCCGTCCAGGCTGGTTGCGAGCTGATTCGCGGCTTTCTCACTTCCAACGAAACCTGGGAGAGGGTCACTGCCTTTTGTCGGGAATTAAACAAGGAACCGATCTTTGCCGAGGATAAGGCAGGCTTCGGGATCAATCGCATGTTTATCCCATTTTTAGCGGAGGCGGTGAAGGTAGTGGAGGAGGGGATCATGAGCTGCGAGGATGCGGACAAAACAACCTTGTGCCTTGGTCATCGGATGGGCCCGATCACTACTTTGGACTACGTGGGGTTGGATACGACTCTTTTTATCGCTGAAGTCTTGGAGCGGGAGCTAGGGCCTAATTACAAGGCCCCGGATCTCCTGCGTAAGCTTGTCGCTGCCGGTTTTTACGGAATGAAAAATGGCAAGGGATTTTACGTCTGGGATAAAGGGAAAAAGATTGGTGTCAATCCTGCAGTAGAAAGATATAGAAGGAGATGAAACCTGCTAGAGTCTCATGGGGGAAATGCTGCCTCTGTTACCCCCGCCCAAAGCAATTTGCCACCAGGTTACCCCAGATGCTATTCAGGGAGAATTTAATCCAATCCGGTCGCTTAGCGTAGTTATAATTGTCAAAAGAAGATTCGATCCCTCCATTGGCCGACCCCGCGACCTTGACACACCCGTATTTCCTAATAATACGAAATGGTTTGAGAAATCTGCTAGTTGATGAACTATTTTTGTAGTGTTTCTTACCAATTTTCGTCACCCCGGCCTAATTCGTAGTATTCCTTACCAATTTTCGTCACCCCGATTTTTAAATCCACTGATAAATTCAATAGTTAGCCTTGGCATGGGCCTTGCTCATCTTTACAAGGCATGGACGGGTGTAAGCTTAATGAGAAGGGGCAAGCGCTGATTTTCCTTGCTCTGGCGTTTGTCGTCCTAGGCCTTTTCTTGGGTATGAGTATCGATCTTGGCAGAGGCTATTTGCTGAGGGCACGGCTTTCACGGGTCATCGATGCAGCATCACTGGCTGGTGCTAGGAATTTGGGTCAGGGATTTATTGAGGCTAAAAAAGCTGCCTGTGACTCAGCAAAAGTAAACGGTCTTAATTGCGTAGATGATGGTGGAATAGTGAAAGTTGTGCCAGTGGCCGCAGCTAGCACCACTTGCCCTTCACCACCCTGTGTTAGTGTCACAGCGAGTAGCACCATCAGCACCTCCTTCATGACCCTTGCGGCACTCGTAGGCTGCAGTACTTGTAAAATTTTAACGATTGCAGCATCAGGCATAGCGGCCCCGAAGGGCTTTATCGATCTCGAGCTGCTCATGGACGACACGAGTTCTATGAATAAAGGGGGTCGCGTCGCGAAGGCAAAGGCCGGTGCTAAAACGCTGTTGGATACGCTTATTCCTCCCGATGGAACTTCTTCTAACCAGATCGCTATGGTCCCTTTCCGGGGATGCTATAACCCACCAATCAATGACAGCAAGTGCGTTAAAACCAGCGATATTGTATCCCTCACCAGTGACAACGAGGCGGTCGAAGACGGCATTGATGACCTCGAGGGCGATGGCGGGTCCGGTACTAATATCTGCCATGGCTTGAAGAAGGGAAGGGAAATGCTCCTCGGTGGGGGGAGCGGAAGCCGCCCCTTTTCTAAAAAGCTCTTGGTGATCTTGACGGACGGTGACCACCATCCCAGTAAGCCCGTTCCGCAGGATCGGGATTGCAACTTCGTGGGTGGTGATGGGGACAGTGACCGGAACAACCTTGACAGCGAAGCGTATAGTAGGGCCAAGGCCCTTAAAGATCCGGGTGGTGACAATATAGAGATCTTCGTGATCGATTATGCAGCCGGAGCAACCGCCCCTCATCCTCCGATCCCCGAGGGTGTCTCTTTCTCTGACTATTGTGACGGGGAGCTTGAGTCAGTACCGACCCGTAGCAACCGCAATGGTGACGACATCGGAGATCGCATTCTCGCGCTGTGCTTGGCCTCCTCGCTCGGCAATTACTTCCCGGCGTCTAATGGGAATGCGATAAAAGCCGCATTCGAAGAGATCGCGCGACGGCTGGGTGAGCTCCGGCTAACCGGCTGAAGAGTCCGACAAGAGTAACCCGACTTATTCTCCGTAACCTGTTTAACCCGCCGTTTTTAAACCCTCCTTTTCTTCGCTGCGAGGCTCAACTAAAGTTACTAATGAGTCCATAAGTATCTTGACAGGCCTACGTTTCCTAAATAATGGCCGGCCCTCGGGTCGAGCCCATGCAAGCCCGGGCAATGGGCCGCGGCCGTGTAGGCCCCCCCCCCACCGCACCAAGGGTGGTTGTTACCACCGCCCCGGCCAGAACCC
>JAPUHZ010000063.1 GCA_027297485.1 Deltaproteobacteria bacterium | reverse complement strand
TATGGCCTGGGTATCTTGTCGGACGGCTACCCAGGCTGCTTTCCCACATTTTTAGCCGCTCTTAAGCTCTTGAAGCGCGGGTCTTGACGAATGGATTCGAGGTCAGGGTCTTTTCGCATCTGCTCAAAGTCTTTAAACCCCTTTGTCACTGCTTGCCTGTCAAATAATGACTTATCCCGTTCCCGCCTAATCAAAGAGAGAAAAGGACCACAGCGCTGTGCAAAGTCAAGCAATGACCCTTGTCCTCTTCAACGGTCGCTGCCCGGCCTAAAGCGATCGCCACCAGTCTCCGGTTCTTAACCATTAGGACTGAATTCAAGGAGAATTGAATTTATTCTGGATCTTTGAACACCAGAGTATGCTGCAAAATCTCCTTCTGTGTGATTTTTAAAAAAGGGGATAATGCCCCAGAAGGTGACTTTGTCATTCACAAATCACATCGGTGCATGAGCGACCTTAAGTCAATGAGACTATACCTCCAGCCGTAGGCGGATGGTCTTGGGACGGCAATCATCTTCTTAAACGTAGCGCTCTTTGGTGAAGCGACACTTCTGCTGTCCTTACTACTGAAGCCAACGTCGGCTTCAGGCCAGGTTCGCCATTCTTTAAAGACGACTGGTTTGGATTGCTGGAGGTCTTTCTTATAGCTTTCCTTGGCATGGCTGAAGTTTTCGACAAATCTACTCGAAGAAAATCCCCCGACTTTTTGAAACATTCGGACTAGAGTTGGTGGATAGAGATCTCCCAACTTATGACGACGGACATCCTTCGCATAGCAAACACTTCGGGGCAGATACTTCCAAATATCCAGGAACGAATTGAATGACCTTTCGACTTTCCCAAGGAAAACAAGAGGTGTGATTTTAGAATTCGACCTTCGACGGCCTTTGGTATCACCAAGGACTGCAACGTATATTGGCCGTTTCCCCGATCGCTCGATAGCATCGTGGATGACTTTGAGCATTTTTAGTTTGCAGGTACATAATGTAGCATACCTGCCCATGAGATTGAGTCCACATCCAAACTGGTAAAGCCCGGGCTTGCGTCCTTCCCCATCAACCCACTCTACTGAGTCAATGTAGTAGAAACGGATTTCTGCCTCCTTGTTACGTATATCTTTGTAGAGAGATGGTAAGCCACGTCCTCGCGGAAGGCGATAAGAAACTTCGCTGCTTCCCAAACGGGAACAAACTCCACTTTCACAGCGGATGACAGTATTACTCTTCATGTTTTGCTCTTTCACGCTTATTGGACACATCTCGGGCGTCAGAAATTGTGTCGCAAGTAAATAGAGTATCGAGCATGCACCAAACTCGCCCGTTTCGATAAATCCTGCCTGTTCGAATCTCCTTATTAGGCCTAAACGCCGGACCCAATCTGTAGAGAAAGCGAGGCGTTCTTGTAGCACCCTTTATTTCGGGGATTTTCTTTTGCAAATCTTCAACAACTTCGTAGCCCTCAACATGATGAATCGACTGCAGTTTACCTTTGTACCGAACGGCTATGTAGTTTGGCGGTTCCTTCGGCCAACCTTTAATCCCAATTGGATGAAAGTACCGCTTTCGTTTCTTCACGATGTCTATCCATGAGATTCCCCATCCTTTTGGGGTGCCACTAGCAAGTGCAACAACATACACCCGGTTGGAATCCATCTTTTGCATGGTCATGAGACCCTCCAAATAAGTCAGTAATTCTTCTATCAGCCTTTTCTGTGCGTGTGAGGCCTTCCAGCGTGATTTGCTTGCAAGTACTGCTACATCCTTCCATGATATTGACTCAATCGGTACGCCTTCGATTTTGCGAGCTGGTAGGTGCAGATTGGCATATTCCCGACTGCATTCAGTAAGAGTCACTAGGCGCTTGAATGGTGCTTTGCTCTTTTTGAAGGATCTGCGTGCAACGTACTTCTCTAATTGTCTTCTATCCGGAAGATTCCAACCTCGTTTGGCTTCTACAATCACATAAAACCGGCCTGATGACTCTATCTCAATGTCAGTGATACCCCCATTTGTTTCGTGATGCTGTAGTCGTATCTGAACGGTATTAGTGTTTGCAGGAGGACTACCGATCTTCTGGAGAAACTCGTGCAAAAATGACGGACACTGGGCAAGTGCCCAAGCCACGCTGTAGCTGATGTCGTTCTCATGTTCACCCAACAATTGGAAGATGCTATTAACCTTGTGGTTGTGAAGATACATCTCGGCCATAATAAGGTTTCTTCTCACACTACCAGCGTAACTTCAAATAGCCGTCAGAAACCAAAACTCACGTAACAAAGGTGATAAATCCAACATTTCGGCCTAGGATTGAATTGATCGATGCTTGAATTGAATCGTATTTTTTTCGGTGTGCAGGAGTTCAGTTAGGCTCCGCTCGTCACCGATCTACTGACCAGCGCTTGACTTTTGCTTTACTTTTACTCACGAAGTAAAGGAAGGAGATTTGTTATGCATGAGGTTAAGCTATCCAGCAAGAACCAGATCGTCGTTCCACGGGAGATTAGGAACGCGCTGCGCGTTAGAGCGGGGGATAGGCTAATCATCGTCAGACGTGGCGACACCGTGATTTTGCTTCGCAAGCCCAAGCAGTACTCGAAGGCAACAGCCGGCATGGCCAGCGGATTATATCCTCCTGATTATCCAAAAGGGGAGAGAGAATCCTGGTAGTAAGCGGAAGGAAACTGGAAGAGTTTCGAAAGCAGAAACAGCCGCTGGCCTGAAGATTATCTAACCCAGATTCAGATATTTTTTCAGGACGTTAAAGACTTGATCTCCCTTTTTGACTAGACAGCTCTCCCCTTTCCAATCCCTAAGAACCTGGACCTCTTCTCCAGGAGCAAAGGAGACCTCTACGACCTCCACATTTAGGTTATCTTGAACTTTTGCAGTGAAGGCTTCCTTTACCGTTGCCATAATTCCCTCCATAGAATCTATTAAAGGCCTATCTCAGAGAAGGATTGATCTAATGTTTTTAGTGCCTGGTCGACCTGATCCTTGGTGACGTTGAGAGGGGGTGTGATGCGGATAACATTTCCCATGAGGCCTCCCTTGCCGATCAGGAGTCCATTAGTCTTGGTCAGTTCAAAGAGTCGCCGCACAGCCTCGGAATCCGGCCTTTTGTTCTCTCCCACAAGCTCCAGTGCCTGCATCAATCCCATGCCTCGCACATCGCCGATCACGGGATATTTTTCTTTTAACCCCTCCAAGCCTTCTCTTAACCGCCGGCCCATGACGGTCGCGTTTTCGATAAGATTCTCCTCCTCAATGACCTCAATGGTGGCCAGTGCCGCCACGCTGCTCACTGGGTTCCCCCCGAAGGTGGAGATCGACATCCTCTTCATGCTGTCTGCGACCTCCGCCGTGGCAATGGTCGCACCAATGGGAACACCGTTGGCCATTCCTTTGGCAAAAGTCATGATATCCGGCTCGACACCCCAATGCTCGATAGCAAACATCTTTCCGCCGGTCCTGCCCCAAGCCGTCTGCACCTCATCGCAGATAAAGAGTCCTCCGTACTTGCGCACGATCGAGACGATCTCCTGAAAATACTCCTTAGGCGGCGTGATAATCCCGCCGATTCCCTGGATCGGCTCGGCAAGAAAGGCGGCGATACGACCAGGGGTAGTGGTCTGAATCGCCTCCTCAATATCCTTGGCGCATTTGAGATCACAGCTTGGGTAAGTGAGACCGAAGGGACAGCGGTAACAATAGGCGTTGGGGATGTGATGGATTCCAGGGACCGGAGTTGGTGTAAGACGCCAGGCGGAATGTGCCGTGAGACTCATGGCCAGATGGGAACGACCGCTATAGCTGTGGCGCAGGGCGATGACATCCTGACACTTGGTATGGAGTTGGGCGAGCAAAACCGCGGTCTCGTTCGCCTCTGTCCCGCTATTGGTAAAGAACGATTTCTGTAGCCTTCCTGGGGTAATGTTGGCTAGCTTCTCCGCCAGGCGGACGTGGGGTTCGTTTGGGTAGAGCGTTGAGACATGCTGGAGTTTGATGGTTTGTTCCCGGACTGCATCCGTGACCCTTTCGTTGCAATGTCCCACGCTGATCGTGGCGATGCCGCCAAAGAAATCGAGGTACTCCTTCCCATCCGTACCTACCACAGTGCTGCCCTTGGCATGGTCGATAACGACCGGCTCTTCATAGTAGTTGGCCACGCAAGAGAAGAGATACTCCTTGTGCTTTTCAATGATCTCTTGCTTTTTCACTCTGCTCCATCCATCCCAATTCAACTGTGAGTAAGGCTGTCATTATAAACAGAATCAGCACGGTTCTCCGATGGCACTCCCCGCATAAGTGATCCGCTTGCCAGCCGTAAGATCTCCTTATCTTTTCTGGATAGACGATCCTCCTCAAGTTTCTCTTTTTCCCGGACCGTAGAGGACTCTTCCGGGTCGCGTGCCGGCGTGATCTCCACTTTCAACAACAACCGTGCCATTTACGAGCACGTACTCGATTCCTTTGGGATACTGCTTAGGCTTTTCGTAGGTGGCCGTGTCAACGACGGTATCAAAATCCAGCACCACGATGTCAGCCCAATAGCCTTCTCTGAGAAGTCCCCGATCCCTTAGCCCCAGGACCTGGGCCGGCAAGGAGGTCATCTTACGGACCGCATCCTCCAGTATAAGCACCTTTTCTTCACGTGTGTATCTCCCCAAGACCCTAGGGTTGGTCCCAAAACTGCGGGGGTGAGGCTTACCAGGATAGCTGAGGTTGAGCGCGCTGCCGTCGGAACCAACCGAGACCCATGGGACACGCATGACGGTTTTAACGTCTTCCTCAGACATTGTGTGGTGAACTCCGTAAATAAATACCCCTTCTTCAAAGATGAGGTCGAAGCAGGTGCTCACCGGATCTTTCCCTCGAATCTCAGCAATCTCGGCAATGCTCTTCCCCTCGAATGGTTTAAGATCGGCCGTGTCGAACCGGCTTGCAACCACACCCTCCCAACCACCGTGCTCATTGATGTACTGGTCAAATTCGGGATCTCCGATAACCCTTTCGCGGAACGACGGATTCTTAAACTGGGGGATAATCTCGCTCATGGGGCTATCCTGTACCCAGCGTGGGAAGAGCCTGCGCCAGGGGTGCTGCATGGCGGTGTAAGGATACTGGTTTGCTGTGATATCGAGTCCTTCCCGGCGTGCCTCCTCAATTCTCGCAATGACCTCGCGGACACGTCCCCAGTTGCTCTTACCTCGAATCTTAAGATGGTAGATATGGACGGGTATATCCGCTTCTCTGGCAACACGAATTGCCTTATCCAGCTCTTCCATGATGTCGAAGCCTTCGCTCCCTAAATGGACTCCGTAGTAGCCTCCGTAGCCCTTCGCCACCTTGGCCATCTGCACGACCTCGTCCGGATTTTCCGGACCCTTGGCATGCCAGGCACATGTCAGACCCAGGGCCCCTTCCTCCATTGCCTGCCCAACCAGCCGATTCATTTTTCCTTGCTCCTCAAGAGTGGCAGGTCGCTCCTTAAAACCAACCACGACACGCTTGACCTGTTGGGGAGAAACTCCGGAGGCTACGTTTATCGATATGCCTCCTTTCGACACCCTCTCGAAATAGCCGGCAAAGGTAGTCCAATCCGTCTCGATGCCGTTGCGCTGCCTATGCTCCGCGATGTACTCCTCCAACACAGGTCCCTGAAGAGGAGCGACCGTTTGACTCTCACCTATAATGTCCAGGGTGACCCCTTGGCGCACCTTACTCTCGGCATTACCATCAGCGATCAGGGGTTGATCACTGTGGGTGTGCATGTCGATATAACCTGGCGTCACAACCAGCCCTTTGGCAGAGATGGCGCGATGGCCCGAAGCGGGGTTAATTTTCCCGACACTGGCGATCTTTCCATCCTTAACTGCAATATCGCCGTAGAACCCGAGATTCCCTGTACCATCGATCAGTCTGCCCCCATGAATTACGACGTCGTAGAGTGCCATAGAATTCTCTTATCCGTCAGTCCACGCTCAGGTCGTATGCCACCGTAATCTCTCTCGGACAAGATTCTAGGTCCAGGAGACTCAAACTTTATCATGTCATTCGGCTTCCCACTTTCCCTTCCTGGTGGGAAAGCTGAGGGCTGCCTGCAACCGCTTGAGAAAGAGGCGCCGTGGTATCTCTTTGCCTCCTAGGCTGATGAGATGTTGAGTTGTCATCTGGGCATCGACCATATCAAAATCCCAGGCTTTTAACTGGTCGACCAAAGCAGCCAAGGCCACTTTGGAGGCGTCGGATTCGCGAGAGAACATGGATTCACCAAAAAAACATCTCCCCAAGGAGACTCCGTATACGCCTCCCACCAACTTTCCTTGAAGCCAGCTCTCTGCGGAGTGGGCGAAGCCCAGTTGATGGAGATGAATATAAGCCTCCTGCATCTCTGGGGTGATCCATGTCCCATGCTCCCCTTTTCGACGGACCGTAGCACAGGCCTGAATCACCGCGACAAAAGCCCGATCAAAGGTAACCTCGAAAAATCCCTTCTTAAGGGTTTGGCGTAGTCGCCTGGAAATGTGGAACTCTTCGGGCTCAAGAATCAATCGAGGACTTGGAGACCACCATAGTATAGGCTGCCCCTCCGCATACCACGGGAAGATCCCCAACTGATAGGCCAAGAGAAGTCGCTTGCTGCTCAAGTCCCCGCCAACGGCCAGCAACCCATCCGGTTCAGCATGATCCGGCGGGGGAAACACGATCTCGTCCATCAGTCGATAAACAGGCATAGACCAGGACTGTCCCTTCCATAGCATCTTAACCCTAACAGCAAATTTTTCCACCCCTTTCCGACCCCTTGCAAAACCATAGGCCGAAGTAATATTCTTGCACGATTAGAGACCAAGGAAGTTCCTGGAGGAAGCGATGTTCAGAAGAATCGATCATGTGGCGCTCCATGTCAGCGATATCGAACGGTCCATCGGTTTTTACGAGAAACATTTCGGTTTCAAGAAATACTTTCAGCACAGAGCCGCCGGGGGACACCAGATCGCCTACCTCAAGCTGGGAGACACGGTGATGGAACTCACCCACAGATCCGACGGGCCAATGGTCGGTTTTCACTTTTGCTTGGAAGCGGAAAATTTTGATGAGGCCGTGGCCGACCTACAGAAAGAGGGGGTAGAGATGGTTAGGGCACCCCACGAGACTGCCGCGAGAGAGCCTCGAGAGAAAGGCTGGCACAGAGTCGTTTTTCGCGGCCCTGATGGCGAACAGATCGAGCGCAGGGGGGGAAAGGAGAATTTAATGTGTGACAAAGAGCCGTCGACAATACAGATTACTTGTCCCTGCTGCGAGGCTGTGCTGACTATCGACGCATCGTTGCCGGCGGTCTTGGATCACAAGCTGCCTGCCAAACCCCATCCTGTGGCCCATATGAGGGACGTGGCCAAGGTCGTAAAGGAGGAGGCGAACCGTCGTAATGAGAAATACCAGCAGATCCTTGAGGCGGAAAAGAACAAGGGAAAAGTCTTAGATAGAAAATTCCAGGAGCTTCTCAAGAAGGCCAAAGAAGAGCCGATCAGTAAGCCTATTAAAGATATCGACTTGGATTGAAGCACTTATTTCTTCGCAATTTTTTCGGGCCTTAAATCTTTAAACCTGCTCTTTGTTTAAAAATTCGCCAAACCATAACCCATCAAAGCAACGTTTATGGCTAAAAGTAGGTTTGCGTCAATAGCTCAAAGCAAGTTCACCTACCTGTTGCTTTCCCTGCTGCTCTTGATCCTCATTCATCCCCTCTTCGAGGGATTTTTTTTGGCCGTATTCTCCTGGCTATCTTTTTCCCCAGCCGGTACTCAGAGACGAATAGACTGACCTATCCATAGCGGGGTTGACCGGTGACGCCGGACTTGATAAAAGAACTACGTTTTGTCAGGGAAGGACCAGGTAAGGGCTAGCCGACCTGCCTGGACGTTCAAATGGCAGGATAACTATATGATTAGTCGACTTCGGCCGATAATTCTCTCGGCGCTAGTATTTTTGTTGGTTCTCGCGATGGGCGGGGCCTTCATCAACCTTGTTGAGAGCCAACGAAGCGGCGAAAAGCGCCAAATGCTCAAGGAAATAGGCACTGCCCAGGCTCATCTACTGGAACGGCAACTAGACCGTTCGCTCTCTTCTACTTTTGCCCTCGCCTCCATTTTACGCCAGAGCGGGAGGATCGATAACTTTGACGCCCTCGCCGTCGAGATGATCAGGAGCTACGGAGGAATCGGCACCCTACAGTTGGCACCCAACGGAGTGGTCACACAGATCTACCCGATGGCAGGCAACGAAGCGGCCGTCGGTCATGACCTTTTAAAAGATCCCCGGCGCCGGACCGAGGCGCTGGCAGCAATCGAATCGCGTCAGTTGACCCTTGCCGGCCCATTCACTCTGATTCAAGGTGGAGAGGCTGTTATCGGTCGCTTGCCAGTTTTCGTCTCCAATGAAGCTGGAGACGAGCGATTCTGGGGGTTCACGATTGCCCTCATTCATTTACCCGACTTATTGGAGGTGAGTAATCTAACCCGGCTGGTCAAATATGGCTACGATTACGAACTCTCGCGTATTGACCCGAGCAGTGGCACACGAGCCGTATTTGCGCGCTCGACCCAGGCAGGCCTTGAAAATACCATTCCTTTTGAGATCGAGGTGCCGAACGGAAGGTGGACTCTGGCCGTCGCGCCACGGGGCGGATGGCAATCCTCGTCCTTCTTACCCGTCAAGATCGGCCTGCTGTTCCTGGTCAGCGCATTGATTGCCGGTTTCACTTACTCTCTCGTCAAACGGCCGGAGGTTCTTCGACGATTGGTTGTATTCCGTACCAAGGAGCTGGCAGAGGCCATCGCTGTATTGAAGACTGAAAACACCGAGCGCAAGCAGGCGGAAAAGGCGCTGCGTGAAAGCAAAGAGAATCTCCAACGACTGTTGGAAACGACTAAGGCCGTACCGTGGGAGGCGAACGCCAAGAACTGGCTGTTCACTTATGTTGGTCCGCAGGCGGCCGATCTTCTGGGCTATCCGCTCGATGAATGGTATCAGAAAGATTTCTGGACATCTCACATTCATCCGGAAGACCGGGAGTACGCGATTGACTTCTGCCTCAAGTCTTCAAGCCGCCTCAGAGATTATGAGTTTGAATACCGGATGATTAAATCAGATGGGAACAGCATCTGGCTACATGACATCGTCAGTGTTGAGGCCGTGAACGGTGCGCCCAAAACGCTTAGGGGTTTCATGATCGATATCACCGAGCGCAAGCTGGAAGCAAAACAGATTCAGCAAAAGGCCAAGGAACTGTCCACGTTGCACGACATTAACCTGGCAGTCAGCTCGACATTAGATCTTCAGATCGTATTAAACCTGCTGGCGGAAAAGACTGCTCAACTCCTGCCGTATAGCAGCGCCTATATTAGCCTATACAACCAGGGCAAAGGGGAGTTAGAAACGATAGCGTCCCGAAATTTACACACGAACGAGTTGAGGGAGAGCCGGCGCAGAATCGTCGGGAAAAGTTTTGCCCAGAAAATATTTGAAACCAAAAACCCCATAGTGGTCAAAAATCTCCAGACAGACCCAAGGGTGAGAGATCCCGAGTTTGCCCGCAGACATGGGCTGAAGTCCTATATAGGGCTGCCGTTAATGGTTCGAGGGAAAACTCTAGGGGCTCTTGGATTTCACACGAAGGAAGAGCATGACTTTAGCGACGAAGAGGTTGAGTTTCTCTCCACGCTTGCCAGCCAGGCAGCTGTAGCAATTAACAACTCCCAGCTCTATGCGGATATCGCTGAAAAAACCGTCGAGTTACAAAACACCAACCAGCAGCTTTCAGCACTCTACGCTGTTGCAAATACAGTTAACAAGTCGGCGAATCTCGAGAGCATGCTGCAAAGTGTTATGCGGGAGGTCTTGGAGATATTTCACTTCGACGCTGCACGGGTTTATCTCCTGGACAGCCAGAGTAACGAGCTACGTCTCAATTCATATCAGGGCTTCCCCAGCGAGGCTGTTTTCCTTCGCAAGCATCGGCCCGGAGAAAGAGTCACGGGAAAAGCCTTTGCAAGGGGGGAACCTCTTTTCTTCGAGGATATGGAGAGCGATCCCGAGTATCAGGCCATGAGTGGCAACCGTACTGCCCTAAAGGCTGGATTCCGGAGTACTTTCCGTTTCCCAATAAAATTCAAAGGAAAAGCGATAGGGATTTTCGCCTTTTTTTGCAAGTCCGTGCACCGGTTTTCAACCAGCGAGAAAGAGTTGATACACTCCATCGTCAACCACGTGGGAGTTGCCGTCGAGAGGGCCAATCTGTTTGAAGAGATCAATGCTAGGGTCAGTGAGCTTTCGGCCCTCTACTCTGTTTCAAGCACGCTCAGCAATTCCATGGAGACTGATCTTGCTTTGAGAAGCGGTATGCAGAAGGTTCTAGAGATCTTTAACTTTGAGTTGGCACGTCTCTATCTCTTCGACGAAAAAGAAGGAAAGCTACGCCTTCTGGCTAACGAGGGATATCCTGAAGGCTTCGCTCCATCCAGGAGCATTAGCCTCGGGGG
>JAPUHZ010000062.1 GCA_027297485.1 Deltaproteobacteria bacterium | reverse complement strand
CTAGGAAGAAGCGAAGTCTTAACAAAGAGCGGAGAACAAACAGATGAAAACCAACGAATCGATAATCCTGAGCCGCGATTGCGAAGCAATCCAGATTCCCAGCGGCCAGAAAGTCATGCTCTCGGCAGGTACCCAGGTGACGGTGTCACAGTCGCTCGGAGGCACTTACACGGTAGTGACCGGCCAGGGATACATGGTGCGTATTGCAAACGAGGACGCCGATGCCATCGGCAAGGAAGCCGAGGCATCTCAAGCTGAAAAGTTAACCACGGCGGAAGGGTCTGCAGACCTTGAGGAATTGGTCTGGGATCAGTTGAAGACATGTTTCGATCCCGAGATTCCGGTCAATATTGTTGACCTTGGCCTCGTTTATCAATGTCAGGTCACGCCCTTGCCTGAGGGCCGAAAAAAGGTCGATGTCAAATTCACGCTAACGGCACCAGGTTGCGGCATGGGCGAGGTGCTCAAAACGGACATGGAAAGTAAAATTCTCAGCCTCGCAGGCGTTAAGGACGTCAACGTCGAAGTGGTATTTGACCCTCCCTGGGATCAGAGCATGATGTCCGATGCGGTAAAGCTTCAGCTTGGCTTCATGTGAGCGGTCAACCAAAAATTTAAGTAGGAGGTGAGTTATGGCAGGTTTTGTGAAGGTAGCTAAAACCGATGAGGTGGCTCCCGGTCAGGGTAAGATGGTCGAAGTGAGCGGCAAGAAGATCGCCCTCTTTAATGTGGAGGGATCCTTCTATGCTATCGATGATACCTGCACCCATCGAGGTGGGCCGCTTTCAGAAGGGGTCCTCGATGGGAAACAGGTCACCTGCCCCTGGCACGGCGCGATCTATGATGTAGCTACTGGCGAGGTTTTAGGTCCCCCGGCTCCTAAAGGGGTTGCGCGCTATAACGTTCGGGTTGAGGGGGGAAATGTCGAAGTAGAGATCTGAGAGTTATCACCGGCCGCGAGGACAGAAGAAGCGGGCGGAAGCGGCTCGGTAGTCTGGCCATAGCGCACCCGTGGAATCGTGGGCGGCCGTTTTTTTGTCAAACCATGCGTAGGACGCATTTAAATAGCTCATTAATTGAGTCCTGGGGGTCCAATATCGAGCAAAGCCAAGCCCAGAGCGGCTCTGAGCCCATCTAGAAGTGACATTTAATGAATACCTTCTGAGCAGTCTTAGAAGGGCTAATTGCCCATCAAGGTTTCTCTGACCACTGTCCGCCTTTTGTCCGAGAGCTGGTGGCGACGATAGCCTAAATCCAACAACTAAGGGGGGCAGAATTGACTAAGGAGGAAAAAAGAGACCAGGTCCCTTTTTGATCTCTCAGGCCGCGCAGGAGGGCATCGGCTTTTCGCTGATCAGACAGGCGAATTGTTAGGGACAGGTCTACTAGTTAGGCTCATTGCCACGGGATTTATTTATTTGGCAATTATTGGGATAACCAAATTCCTCGGATAGTCGGATGCGACGGCTGATAGAATTTTGCTGATGATACTCATTTATCTGATGAGGAGCTACAATAAAGAAGAGTGGAAACGGGAAATATGCAGATGTACCCTTTCGTGAACTCAAAACGAAAGGTTGCCTGGGAAAACAGGCAGAAGTAGGATACGTTATGAAAGGAAAGCACCTGAATTATTCCCAAATTTGGGTAGGCAAATTTCGCCAAAACCTTCAAGAAAACATATTAAAGTTCTGGATCGATCATGCTGTCGATCGTCGTTACGATGGGATGGTTGGCTGGCTCAGCAGGGAAGGCCAGCCTATTCTTCCTGGCACTAAATCGTTAGTTCAGCAGGCGCGGATTGTATGGACGTTTGCGGCAGCTTATCGAAAGTATCCTGAACCTATGTACAAAGAAGTGGCTACCCACACTCTTAAATTTCTACGATTAAACATGTTCGATAAAAAGAACGGTGGTTTCTATTGGTTGGCAACCCGGGAAGGCCGAGTTGTTAATGATAAGAAACATCTTTACGGACAGAGTTTTGCCATTTATGCGCTAGCGGAATACGCACGAGCTTTCGGGGACGACGGGGCGAGGAAGGAGGCTTTAAACCTATTTAATTTAATCGATCGCAAGGCGCACGACGATGGAAACGGAGGGTACCGCGAGGCTTTTAGTGTCAATTGGCAGAGACTTAATAACGATACCACCGTTGGATCGGGCGACGATAAATCGATGAATACCCATCTCCATCTGCTCGAATCTTTTATGGCACTTTATGAAATAACGGGCAGTGAAATAGTACGTGAACGTATTGAAGAGTTAATAAAAATTTTTACAGATAAGATTGTTGACGCTAAAAATGGCTATGCTCGGTCAAAATTCTCCGATGATTGGAAACCGTTGAATACCAACACCAGATCTTATGGCCATGACATAGAGCTGAGTTGGTTATTAACGGAAGCGGTGAGAGTTTTGGGGAGGAGTCAAGACCCTAAAATTCAAAAGGTTGCCCTGTTACTCGTTGACAACACGTTGAGATTCGGGTTTGACCAGAAACAAGGAGGAGAGTTTTATGACGGTCCTCCGCGCGGTTCAGCAACAAATAGACGGAAGATTTGGTGGGTGCAGGCCGAAGTTCTGGTCGGATTATTGAACGCTTATCAGCTAACTAAAAATCCCCTTTACTATGAACGGTTCGAACAACAGGCGCAGTTTGTTTTCAATCATTTTACCGATCACAAGTATGGTGAATGGCACAACACTATTGAGGTTGATGGACGTATCATTGGCGATAAAGCCAACGAATGGAAGGCCCCGTATCACGCGGGCCGGGCTTGCTTGGAAGTGATTCGGCGTCTCGAAAAGTAAATTGAGCGTTGCCTGCCGTTTTTGTCTTCTATGAACACGATCGAGAAATTATTAATGAGTTCATAAGCATCTTGACAAGCCTACGTTCCCTAATAACGGCCGGCCCTTGGGTCGAGCCCTTCCAAGCGCGGTCAATGGGCCTCTGCCTTGTAGACCACCCCCCGTCCTCTCCAAGGGTGGCTATTCCCACCGCCCGGGCCAGAACGTAACCTTCACATCCCTGTGCCCGCGCTCTCCAGGACTCGCCCCTCGGTCGCCTGATGACACCTTACTAATGAACTCCTTAGTAATATAGAGGTCCGAATTTCGTCGAACTCCTGTGGACTGGGGAAAAGGCTTGAATGGAGGAGGCGCAAGTGGTCTGTCTCAATTTGAAGATCAGGGCAAGAATCACCGCACGCTCGATGATAATCTCCAGCTCCCGGAGGTTTCTAGCAGGATGCTGAAAAAGTCCACCAGCTTCGTTCTCAGTCGCTCGGTCTCCTCACGTACTATGTGTACGCTCCGGGGACCTCACTCCCTGCGACCTTGCTGGACGGCCTTTTTGATCATCCTGTGTTGCGTTGTTCGTGAACGCGCAACGAGCAAGAACAACTACAAATAAGCCTTCAAAAGAGTTTTTCAGCAGACTCCTAAGCTAGGAATAGTGATTAGGCCCTCCAATCCCTGGACGGAGATCTGTTCCACGTGCTTGTTAACCTTTGCTACAGCGTTGCGTAAAAAAATAGTAGGAAAGGACGCGAATATCCTCTCGCCTTCCCCGCTTATGCGTACCGTGGGATCTTGCTTAAAGAGCTCCAACAAGGCTCTTCCGCCTCTGTCACATTCGATCATGACAATGCGAGCCCTCATTGCGCCCTCTACGCATTGAGTAACGGTGGTCAACATTTTACCTAAAGCAAGCTGAACAACTACCTTACAGGCTGTAAACCTCTTTTGCGGCGGCCACCGCCTCCTTGGAGGAGACCTTAGAACCGTAATCGGAAAGGAGCTTTCCTAGGGCTTGGAGCAGTGTAAACACGTAGTCTTTCCTGCTGGATTCACCCATCAAACCAATGCGCCACGTCTTCCCCGCCAGCGGCCCCAGCCCGGCACCGATCTCAATGCCATATTCTTGCAGAAGTCTCCTTCGTACCTCGATGTCTTTGACCCCTTCGGGGATCATGACGCTGTTGAGCATCCACAGGCGGTGGCCTGCTTGGGATGCGAGCCGTATCCCTAGGGCAAGGAGCCCCGCCACCAGGGCCCTGTG
>JAPUHZ010000061.1 GCA_027297485.1 Deltaproteobacteria bacterium | reverse complement strand
TGTGGTGCGGCTTAAGGGTGGGGATCCTTTTATCTTTGGTCGGGGTGGGGAAGAGGGAGAATATTTAAAGGATCATGAGATCCCTTTCGAGGTGGTCCCAGGTGTCACTGCGGCCACTGCCGTTCCTGCCTATGCCGGTATTCCCTTGACCCATCGCGATTATGCCTCGAGTGTGGCTTTTATTGCTGGCCACGAGTCTTGGGAAATTGACTCACCGATCTCCTGGGAACATCTTACCCGTGGCGTTCACACCATAGTTTTTCTGATGGGAATGAGGAGCCTCAAAGACAACATGCAAAGGTTGGTGATCAGTGGCTGCGACCCTCAAAGGCCGGTGGCCCTGATTCGCTGGGGGAGCAAGGGGTCACAGGAGACCTTGGTTGGGACCGTGGATAGCATCGCGCGGCTGGCAAAAGAAAAAGGAATTAAACCGCCCGTCATTACAGTCGTTGGAGAGGTGGTCAATTTGAGGAAGCGACTGAACTGGTTTGAGACCAAGCCCCTTTTCGGCCGGCGGATTGTAATCACTCGCGCCCGCTCTCAGGCAAGCGCTTTCACGCGTGGGATCGAGGATCTGGGCGGCGAGGTGATTGAATTTCCTACCATAGAGATTCTTCCAGCGAAAAGCTACGATCTTTTGGATCGAGCGATTCAAGAAATTGGGAGCTATCACTGGATCATCTTTACTAGCGTGAACGGGGTGAAGCATTTTTTAGCCCGTCTTCAACATCTCAAACGGGATATCCGGGATCTCAAGGAGATCAGGATTACTGCGATCGGACCGGAGACAGCAAGGGCCTTAGAATCCATTTACCTTCGAGCCGATCTGGTGCCGCAGGAGTACCGGGCCGAGGCGATCTTACAGGAGTTGAAACCTGAGGAGATGCGAGGGAAGCGAGTCCTGTTGCCGCGAGCGGCAGAGGCACGTGACATCCTGCCTAAGACTCTACGGGAATGGGGCGCAGAGGTGGATGTGGTTGAGACTTACCGGACGGTTGCGGCTAAGAGCGATTCCCTTTGGCTTCGCATGCTACTGCTGAAAAGAAGGATTGACATGGTAACCTTCACCAGCTCAAGTACAGTGACCCATTTTGCCGGACTCTTTCGTAATGAGGTTATGAAAGGACTTTTGGCTGGCACTGCCGTTGCTTGCATCGGTCCGATCACGCAGAAGACCGTCGAGGGGATGGGGATCCGGGTTGATGTCGTTCCGCAGG
This sequence comes from Deltaproteobacteria bacterium, assembly GCA_027297485.1. The sequence goes on along the minus strand of JAPUHZ010000061.1, from coordinate 3,551 downwards.
AGTATACAATTTCTGGATTGACACAGGCGATTATGGAACATTTTAAAAATATGCAGAAGGCATGAGGCAACAGGCAATAGGTAGGAGCACGGGAGAATGCCAATGAAATCTTCTACTGTTGCCTCATGCCTAATCCGGAGGTTTCTATGGAATTTCCTATCTACCGTCCGAGAAGGCTACGCAGAAATGAGAGGCTGCGCGACCTGGTAAGGGAAGCTGCGCTCAGTCCCAAGGATCTCATTTATCCTCTTTTTGTGGGGCCCGGCAATGACAGTGTTCAGCCCGTCTCTTCCATGCCGGGTGTAGCCCAACTCTCAGTGGATCGTATTGTAAAAGAGTGCCAGGAAGTAAGCTTCTTGGGAATCCCCGCGGTAATCCTTTTTGGCATCCCCGAACACAAAGATCCTCTAGGCTCGGAGGCTTATCTGGATAGCGGCGTGGTGCAGGGAGCGGTTCGAGCCATTAAGGAGAAAGTTCCTGGCCTTTTGGTAATCACGGATGTCTGCCTGTGTGAATACACCGACCACGGTCACTGCGGCGTGATTAAAGGCGGAGATGTGGATAATGACAGCACACTTGAGCTGTTAGCCAAAGAGGCGCTTTCCCACGCCAAGGCCGGAGCAGACATCGTTGCGCCGTCGGACATGATGGATGGCAGGGTTGGAGCGATCCGTAAGATTTTAGACCAAAACGGTTTTCAGCAGGTGGCCATTATGGCCTACGCTGCAAAATACGCCTCCGGTTTCTATGGTCCTTTCCGTGAAGCTGCCGATTCCACTCCCCAGTTCGGCGATCGTCGCTCCTATCAGATGGATCCGGGAAACGCCGATGAGGCCTTAAGAGAGGCTGAATTGGATATTCGTGAGGGTGCGGATATCGTAATGGTGAAACCTGCCATGAGCTATCTCGATATCGTCTATCGCGTGAAACAGAAGTTTGGCTATCCTGTAGCCGCTTACAACGTCAGTGGTGAGTACTCCATGATCAAGGCCGCCGGCCAAAACGGCTGGATCGACGAGCAAAGAATTGTGATGGAGGTCCTCCTCTCCATCAAGCGCGCCGGCGCCGATATGATCCTGACCTATTTCGCCAAGGATGTGGCGCGGGGGTTGTAGGGGGAGCTATCGAAGTTAACGCGAAAAGCCTTGAATCTTTGTTTTCAAGGTTTTTTCGCATTCTGCTTCGCGTCCGAGTGTTTGGACCTGGGCCTCTGAGAGACGGAACAGTAAGACTCGGCTTCCTTTGGCCAAGCGCAAAACGTAAGTGTTGGAGTCGGCGTCATTATAGACCGAAGCCTCAACCTTCCCGTCCGTCGAGCGAGCGATGCGGGTGGCCCATTGCTCGATCTCCGGAACTGCTGCTTCTCCTTGCTTATCCGTAATCATTTTCCTAGTCCGATCATAGTTTTTTCTTCTCACTAAATCCAGCTATGTCGCCTTCCATCGTTGCTCTCAGCATGAGAGTTAAGCTTCTATATCACGGTGCAGCCACTGCGACTTCAGGCGGAGACTGAACCATCCTTCTCTCTCTGATCGTCAGGCAGCACAGAGTAGCGGCCATACAGAGGAGACCTGAAATTAAAAAGGTCAACTGGTAGCTGCTCGTAAGATCAAAGAGTTTCCCGCCGGTATAAGAGCTTAGTGCAGAACCCATCTGATGGCAAAGAGTAATAAAGCCAAAGAGAGTCCCGACATTCTCCCGTCCGAAAAAATCTCCGGTCAGGGCTGAGGTCGGCGGGATCGTGGCAAGCAGGGATAGTCCGATAAGCACGGAGAAGAAGTAGATTCCCCACAGGCTTTCGACGTAGATGAGGAGAAAATAGGCGAGGCCACGGATGAAATAGGTTAAGGCCAGGGGGTTTTTTCTGGTGAAGCGATCCGCCAGGGCGCCGATGATGAGTATACCGAAGACATTGACCCCACCGGTAATCGCCAAGACGCGGGCAGCGGTCATTGCGGAATATCCCTGGTCAGTAACGTAGGAGGCGAGGTGGACCGTTATAGTCGTAACTGTATAGCCGCAGGCAAAATAGCTTCCCGCCAGTTGCCAGAAGGGGACTGTTTTAAATGCTTCACTCCAATGGTTGAGGGTGAAAGGCTTGGCCCTGCGCATCAGGACTTGGGCGGGCTCGTTTACCGTGGCTTTAGATGCTTCGGCTCTTCCTCTTCGCAGCACAAGCAAAATGGGTGGGACAGCCGTCAGAAGCAAGGAAACGGCCAAGATGAGGTAAGCGGTACGCCAGTCGTAGTTGAGAATGAGAACCATGCTTAGGGGAACCAAAGCGAGTTGTCCTATAGAGGCGCCGGTATTGGCGATGGCTAAGGCCGTTGCCTTGCGTGCGGGGAACCAGCGGGAGATAAGACCGACGTGGGTTACGAAGGCTGTCCCGGAATTGCCTATGCCCATGAGTCCATAAAGCAGGTAGAGGTGCCAAAGGGTGGAGGCGTAGTGTAGGAAAAACATCGAGGCAGCAGTCAGGAGAACAGAACCGAGAATGACAAACTTGGCCCCGAATCTATCGGAGAGTCTTCCGGCTAGCGGTTGGGTAAATCCGTAAGCGAGAAGGTTGATAGAAAAGGCCAACGATAGGGTGGCGCGATCGAGTTGGAATTCTGCGAGGAGCGGTTTAAAAAAGATCCCGAAGGTATGGCGCATGCCGTAGCCGATGAAGAGAAGATAAAAAGAGGTGGCCAGGATAAACCAGCCGTAGTAGACATTCTTGCCAAAGACCTCTTTTGTTTCATCATTCGCCATGAATATGCGTGTCTGTATCTTCTTGGGCAGTAGCATGGTTTTCATTTCACGACAACCCGATCAAAGGGTTCTTTTTTCCGCGCGTCTGTTCGTTTACAATGCTTTCATAATGAAGATAGGGCTCAGATTGGTTGTGTTCCTCTGGGCTGTTTCCCCTTCGCGCGCAGCAGCCAACGGCGGGGTAGGGGAGGCGGACGCCCTTTTTCACGCCATGATGTCTGTTCCCTTCGGCGTATGGCTTTTGCTTGGATGTCTCTTTATTGCCGTCTTGGTTGGGATCATTTTCCTACAATGGAAAAAATAACCAGACTTATGGAACTTTTCTCTCCTTCCGGTGTCTAACGAAAGTGTAATGGTGTCACTTCAGGACCCCGATCAGGAGTTAATCCAGAGATGCCGGAGCGGAGACCAGCCGGCCTTCAACCAATTGGTTTTAAAATACCGTAACCGGGTCATGGGGATTGCCACCCGCATGTTGGGGGACCGCGTAGAAGCAGAGGATTTAGCTCAAGATGTGTTTGTAAAAGTCTATCATGGCTTGCAAGGCTTTCAGGGTGAAGCCCTCTTTTCCACCTGGCTGTATCGGATCGCAGCCAATAGTTGTCTGAACCAGATAAGAAAGCGAAAACGCGAGTCTCAAGTCGCCGTAAGCGCGGATGATCCCGAGCCGAATATCTCAGATGGAAAGTCCAATCCACACACCCTCCTGGAGAAGAAGGAACTCAACAGTTTTTTAGAGAAGGCTATCCGTGCCCTGCCCCGAGAACAGAAAATGGTTCTTATTTTGCGGGACATCG
>JAPUHZ010000060.1 GCA_027297485.1 Deltaproteobacteria bacterium | reverse complement strand
ACGCCGAGGATTTCCGGCAGGCCGGCGCCTTCCAGCGCCTTCCAGATCTCGGCCGCTCCTGCGATGCCTTTCAGCAGACCGGTCTCATCGACGGGTTTATGCTGCGGCGCGCAGGTCAGTATCGGGTTGTTGCGGTAGAGTACCGTCTTTACGTCGATGTACGGCCGTGGCACGACGTCGTCCGAGTAGTAGCCCATCCATTCCCCGAACGGCCCTTCCGGTTTCACTTGCCCAGGGACGGCCTCGCCTTCTAAAACGATTTCCGCATCTGCTGGTATCGGAAAGCCGGTAAAAGGGCCCTTGACGACTTCGATCGCTTCCCCTCTGATTCCGCCCGCGAAGTCGTATTCCGACACCCCGCTCGGCAGCGGGCTCGCGGAAAGCATGTAGAGCAGAGGGTCCTGCCCGCACACGATAGCCACCTTCATCTTCTGGCCGCGCTCGAAATATTTATCGCGGTGGATCCGACCATGCTTGCCTTCCGTAATCTGGCAGCCGACGGTCTTTTTATCGTAGACCTGACTGCGATAGGCCCCTAGATTAAACCAGCCGGAGTCCGGGTCCTTCGTGATGACCAAATCCGCGGTCCCAATAAAGCGCGCTTTGTCCAGCTCGTGGTGTAACGGCACCGGAAACTTGAGCACATCGACCTCGTCCCCTTCCATTACGTTCTCTAAAATCGGCCCCGTCTTGACGACCTTGGGCTTGATTAACTTCATGTTTTCCATACGATGGTGATACGCCGTGACGATGTCCACCTTTTGCTCATATTCGAGCGGCAATCCCAGTGTCAAAGCCACTCTCTTGATCGATGAGAACTGACCGTATAAAGTTCTATATCCCTTCGGGTAGCCGGGGACTTCGTCGAAAAGGATAGCCGGCGCCTTCCCTTTACTGCTCTCCGTCAGCATCTGCGTGATCGCGCCCATCTCCCTGTCCCAGTGGGCACCACTCATCTTGAGCAACTCGCCCATCTGCTCCACCTGCTTCACCCAGTCGCGCAATCCCCGGTAGGTAACCGCGCCCTCAGACGTAGCGATTTTTTCTGGCCGTGCCATTACGCTCTCCTTTTAGACGTTAAAGATGCTTTATGGCTCACGAAAGAAACATACGTTCGGCCCATTGTTTTGTCAAATTGGTATCATTCGTCCAAAATGCCGCCGCCACCTCATGATGGCGCCGCATCCGTCATCCTGTCGAAACGGTCCCGTTCGTCTCCTCTCAGTGCAAAACGATATGGATAAGCACGAGCGACGCAAAGAGTCCCACCCCCCACCATCCCACGGCCTGATTCGATGAGGAAAAAATCTCCTCTAAACGCATGCGCCATCCCTTCTTCAGGATCGTGGGGACGGCGATGATGGCGAAGCTCATGAGGATCGCGACAGCCGAGCGGTTCATATATGCCAGACCGGGATAAAGAAATTTTAATCCCACCGTGAGCGGGATGCTTCCAATTATGGTCCAAAAGACGAGCCGATGGGCCGGACGCTTCAGAAAAACCGCCGCAAGGATCATAACAACGAATCCATTCTTAACGTAGTACGACATGTCATTGAACCAATGGGTCAATGGGAAGTCCGGGTTTTGAAACTTCGCATAGATAAAAACTAATCCGAACAGTAGGCCAGTGCAGAACGTTACTAGGATAGCCCGCTTTCCGATGCGAACGCTTTCAGCGTCCGTAGCATTTACGTTCAGGTACCGTTTGTAAATATCAACGGACCAGATTGTCGAAAGAGAATTATAAATTGAATCCACGGAGCTCATCAGGGAGGCAAAGAGCCCGCACAAAACTAAGCCGCGCAATCCAGTTGGCAGGAGCATTGTGACGAGCGTCGTATAGGTTTGATCCGGGTCGCTGAGGCCCTGATCTCCCAGGATTCCCACAAGAGCGATCCCAGGAATCACAATAATGGTTGCCATTAAATACTTCAGCAGGCCACCGACAAGCAGGCCGACCTGCGCGTGTCCGAGGTTCTTGGCGGCCAAGGCCCTCTGCAAAATAATTTGGTTTGCCCCCCAGTAGTTGAGGTTTAGAAGGTTCATGCCGAGGAGAGCCGTCCACGGGATCATTGGATGGGTCGACGGAAGATGCAGGTGCATTAGGTGTTCGGTTTTGGCATAGAGTTGGGACCATCCCCCTAGGCGATCTATGGACAAGAAGGTGAGGAGAAGCCCACCGCCCAGAAGGAGAACAAACTGGGCGATATCGGTTCTAACCACGGCGGTCAGGCCTCCGAAATAGGTGTAGGTGGCCGAAAACATTCCCAGCACAACGATCAAAAAACCAATTTGTATTGCGGGTTCTGTACTGATGAAGTGAAGGTACTCCCCAAACAGAGCTTGGACGGCGTAGGCGCCCCAAAAAAGTGTGCTGCCGAGATAAAGGAAGGCATACAGCAGCAACATCAAGATGGAGTAAAGGAGAGCCACGTGAGGCCCGCATTTTATCTCGATATATTGGGTGATGGTAACAACCCTTGCCCGCAAGAAGAGTGGGACGAAGAAAAAGGTGGCGACCAGAATTCCAAAGATGGCGTTGATCTCAAAGTTGGCTTGGGCGAGTCCCAGGGCATAGGCCGAACCTGCCATCCCCAAAAAATGCCCAGCATGAATGTTCGTCGCAATGGTTGAAACAGCAACGGAGGGCCATTTCAGGGATCGGGAACTAATGAAATATTCCTCGGCGGAAACCGACGCCTTGGACCGGGACCGCCATCCTATGGCCAGGATCAGGCCGAAATACGCAAGGATAATAAGGAGGTCAATTGGCATGGGAATATTTGTGCAGGACGTTATGCGGTGTAGCCATGGATATGGGTAAAGTCGATGAATCCCTCCGGACCCCCAAGTGGCATCCGGAGAGACCCTGCTGGCCGCAGATCAGTATTTTACGGAAAAATATCCGATAGCAGGGTATTAAGTCAACCTGACCACCAATGGGATTACTAAACGGTTGGTTTGGGACCTTCTGCCGGGACCTGTGCTAGATTAGCGCTGCTATTGCGTCAGTAACCTCAGTGGTCGGGGCCTTGCCACCTAGATCGCGGGTAAGTGCGTTTCCCTCAGCTATAACGGTCTCGATCGCCTTGACTATTGCACGAGCCGCGTCTGGGTGGCCGAGGTGATCGAGCATCATGGCACCTGACCAGATCTGTCCGATCGGGTTTGCGATGCCGCGCCCGGCGATGTCAGGGGCAGATCCGTGGACCGGCTCAAACATCGACGGGTAATTCTTCTCCGGATTGATGTCACCACCTGGAGCGAGACCGATCGAGCCCGCGATGGCCGGGCCAAGGTCCGATAGGATGTCGCCGAACAGGTTACTCGCGACGACCACGTCAAACCAGTCGGGGTGCTGCACAAAATGAGCGGTCAGGATGTCGATGTGGTACTGGTCGGTTCTGATCTTCGGATATTTTTTGGCCATGACGGCGAAACGCTCGTCCCAGTAGGGCATGCTGTGAATGATCCCGTTCGACTTGGTCGCCGAGGTCACATGGCGCTCAGGTCGGGTCATGGCGAGATCAAACGCGTAGCGCAGTACACGGTCACAGCCTCGGCGCGTGAACACGGACTGCTGCACCACTAGCTCCTCTGAGGTGCCGTCATAAAGACGGCCGCCTATCTCGGAATATTCGCCCTCGTTGTTCTCGCGCACGATCAGCATATCGATATCTTCCGGCGCGCGTCCGGCTAGCGGCGAGCTCACGCCCCTCAACAGCCGTACCGGCCGCAAGTTAATGTACTGGCGGAAAGTGCGCCTGATGGGAATAAGCAGGCCCCACAGTGAGATGTGATCGGGCACGCCTGGGAGGCCGACGGCGCCGAGGAAGATGGCCGCAAAACCCTTGAGCTGGTCGAGCCCGTCCTCAGGCATCATACGCCCGGTCTTTGTATAAGTTTCACAGCTCCAGTCGAAGCTCGTCCACGACCAGTCGAAGCCGAAACGGCGACCGGCGACCTCAAGGACACGGACAGCCTCCGGTACTACCTCCTTGCCGATGCCGTCACCTGGGATGACCGCAATGCGATGCGTCATAATACCTCCTTGGGCTAGGAGTACCTCCGAAAGACGAGGATAATAGCAGAGCGCAGAAGGAGCGGCAACGACTAGTACTCGATGGATTAGGCATCGTGTCACGCTCTACTCGTTGGGTTGTTTGTTTTTGTACATTCGCCGTCGGGACGTTGTGCACTGACAGTAGGCCAAGAATAATTGGAGGTAATCAAAGGCAAGTATCCTTTCAATCGGACAGGAGCACTAGAGGCTGTGAGGGAGCTTACTAGGCCGGATTGGAGTGTCAATCAAATTATATCGACCACGGGGTTTGAAACCCCGAGGTCGACCCAAGGGAAGATCTATGGGGGAAGAGCTACCGCTTCTCCCCTTTGGAAACCCCATCGGTTATGTGCCCGCGGCTAGCCGCGGGGTATGCTAATATTCAAATCAACAAAGGGGTTCGCATGTAATGTGGACTAAATATGAGTCAAGAGCAGACTCGATCCCTCTTTCTGGTCTGCTAGCACTTAGAAAATATCTTCCGTGTAGTCCTGATGGACTACAAGAGCATCATTCCTTTATCTTCAGGAACAGGATGGTTGAGAGATTAATTCGGAAATAGGCTCTGCGCAAAACTCAATTAAAGCATCTTTAATTGCGATCTGAGCTGAAAATCATCATCTTGACAGTCCTGGTTTCGTTCAGAGTATACTGGCAGGCGAGGCGAGATGAAAAAGAAAAAGACTTATCTGCCACTAGCTGTCTGCCTTCTCTTTGCTGGATGTGCGATCGGTCCACCCGACGTACCCCGTCGGCCGCAGACTCCCGGCGGGAAAGGCGTATGGGGAGAAATTAAGGTCATGCCGACCCGACCGGGGGCCAAGCAGCGGGTTTTGATTGTACGCCCCAGCGGGAAGACTAAAGGGTACGTTGTTCTCTTTAAAGGCGGTCCAGGTACTCGTCCTTTTACGGAACTCAGTGACGGCTTTAAACTAAGCGGAAACTTTCTAACCAGAAGCGCTGCTCTTTTTGCTCTTCAGGGATTTATTGCCATGCTTGTCGAACCCCCCTCTGACCAATCTGCGGGGTTTGGTGACATATTCAGGGAAAGCCGAAAACACCTTAAAGACATTCAAGTCCTCGTATCTCACTTAGCCGAACAAGGTGACAACCCCATTTTCCTTATAGGGACCAGCCGGGGAACATACTCCGTTGCCTATTTGGCTCAAGAGATGAGAAGTGAGCATATTAAAGGGATAGTCCTTACTTCTAGCATGGACGATATCGGACTGCACACAACAAAGTATCCTGTGCTTTTTGTGCACCACCGTGATGACGGATGCTTCGTCACTACTTATTCAAACGCACTACAAAGCTATGAGCGAGTCTCCAGTCCACAGAAGTTATTTGTGACGGTTGAGGGAGGGAAACCTCGTACGGGGCGAGAGTGCGGAGCTTTCGCACAACACGGGTTTATAGGCCAAGAGAGCGAGGTGGTTAAAGTCATCACAGACTGGGCGCAGGGAAAACCGGTTCCAGACAAAGTCGGCCCGTAGGACTCAATTAAAGCGTCGTTGAATTGCGTCTTGGGAGGAACTTAAGGTCTACTAGGTCGGGTTGAAATAACAGCCCGTTATCGGATATTGTCCACCCAAAACGAAGGAGGGCTAGCCCGTTTGCCTGTCCGGTACCCGCTTGGGGCTCTCGAAGGCGGACTGAAGGGCGACTCTCCCGGGGGCTTTTGGGTTCTTGATAGCTATGCATCAAAAGCAAGTTCCTATCATTTTCTCGAGGGCTTGGATACGCTCCAAGAGAACTGAGAAGTTAAAGGGCTTGGATATGAATTCGTTGGCGCCCATCTCCAAGGCCTTCTTTTTGTTTTTGTCCGTAGGCATGGCAGAGACTACGATGATATAGGGAATGAGGTCTCGTTTTTTCTGCTGCAGAACTTGCAATACTTCAAAACCATTCATGAGGGGAAGCATCAGATCGAGAAGCACGAGATTGACCTTCTCCGCATCCAAGATCTCAACCGCAGTTACCCCGTCATTGGCGGTACGGACACGGTATCCAGACACCCTCAAGTAAATAGCGACCATCTCACACAGGGAGTCCTGGTCTTCCACCACCAGGATGGTAAGCTTTCCCTTCGTCGGGCTCCTTTGCCCGTCCCGTTTTTCACTATCCCCTTTGTCGGCACTTCGAATTAGATCTCCCGTGGTTCGCTCCTCAAGAGGGTTTTTTATAATGAATCGGCACCTTTCCCGGCCCCTTTACCCACCCTTTAAGTTTCCCCCCTAGCTGGCGAAGAGGAAAAAAGGAGAAAGTCGAAGAAGAATCGGCTGAGGTCACGGAGGTTCCCCCTCCACCCGTTTCTAAGGAGTTAAAAAGGCGATGGTCTTACTTTATCTGCAAGGTCTATGAAACAGATCCCCAAGCTGAGAGCGGCGGTCCACATCGGGCCGCCGTTTTTTTGTCCAACGACCCGTAGGACGCAATTCAATAGCTCATTAAAGGGTATCCACTTGACTCAACTGGGCCACACGGATAGTGTGTCGGTGGCGTGGAAGATTACCCTTCGCTTCAATCGCCGGACGTCGCGGCACAAGGGCAAGCTGTTCTACAGGCTCCTTCAGCAGGCGGTGTCTGTCGAGCCTGTGCCCTTTTCGAAACTGGTGGTTCCTGGTGGCCACCATGGGTAG
>JAPUHZ010000006.1 GCA_027297485.1 Deltaproteobacteria bacterium | reverse complement strand
ATCAACGTCAATTTGGTGCTTGAATATTATTTGGACGATTAAGATGCTCGGAAAGTATCATTCCCGTTTCTCAATTATCGCAATCGGTCTGATTCTCCTCAGTCAGCACTCGGCCACATGGGCCGGAGAGGAGCGTGACGTGGCCATTCCGCTTATCTTTGAGCAAGATAACAGAACCGAGATAAAGACTTCCGCTTGTCTGAGGGTCCGCGAGAAAGTTTATAGTGCCGATGTCGCTCCTTGGACCAGCTTCAGAAGCGAGGCTCGAGCTGGGCCAGAAACGTTGCTGACGGAAACGATTGCGGCGATGCAGAGCAAAGACAGTGCCCGCCTGAAGGAGTTATCGCACCCGAGCTTGGCGCGTGATCCACAAAAATTCCAGAAGCAAGCACCTACCTATTTTCGGCACGTTGAGGGGCTGAAACGGGGCAATGTCTGGGGCTACTATAGATTTGCTGATCGGCTGGTCTTTCTTTTCAAACTGGACTTCAGGCGAAATTATTTTACACAATTTCCGTTTGCACGCGGGGAGACGGGAAAGTTCGGGCTTCTACCCTACGGGGAGACCGTCAGCCTCCCATTCGACTTTGTAAGCACCTGGTTCCACTCCGATTGGGGTCCCTATAAGACCCGGTCACCCGTCTATTGTACGCCTTCTTTGCTTAAGCGGATGACCCACAAGGTGCCACTGGACAAGCGTTTTGATAAGCGGCTGGAGCGTTACGGTAGTTACCCGCTCGATCCGCCTGCAGAATTGCTATTGATTGGCAGGAACTTCACTGACAAGGAGATAAAGGATCAGCCTTATGCTGCGTTGAGAGACAAGTTCTCAGCTTTGAATGATGCACTAAAGGCTGGTCGATGGGATGAGTATTTTGACATTCTCACTGAGCATGGAAGAAAGAGGCTCGAGGGCCCGTTCCTGAGCGGCCAAGAAGAAGAACGCAAAATATATGCTGAAAGGATTCTGACCCAAGAACCATTTTATGTATTCAATGCCGATCCTGTCTTTATTGTCTTTACCCGAGCTGGATCGTCGGGGATTCGAGTGCGCTTTTTTGTACCGGATAAGAAGGGTCAATTTAGATGGGCTAACGCATCCTACGTAACAAGTTTCGACAGAATATTCAGAGTGTTCACGAAGGCGGCCGGCGAGGAGAAACCCTTTGACAGCTGGAAGATAACAGGATCTACGCGAACCGAATAGTCCCGTCATCTGACAGTTGTGACTGTGGTTTCACTGCCTTCGCCATTGATTTCCAATCCTGACACGTCTATGAAATGCCGCCTTCGTCACCAAAAAGGACCGATGACCCATGGTTCTGTGCAATATCAAGCAACGACCCCATTAAATATGGCTTCTTTAAAGCAGCCAACAATCTTACGCTTACTGCTAGAGATCCGGTTTCGCTCCAGCCGGAGCTTAAGGCCTGCGCCGTGAGGGTAAATAGGGTGATGGATTTCCCCCAGGGAGACTCATAAGGGACCCTTGCCGGACTAGGCCTTTAAGTCCTGCCTAATCGGTAGTCGTCACGTGATTAAGATTTGGGCACTTAATTGATTTCGTGAATCTCCCGTAAGAGAAAAAGGCAATAATCTTTAAGAAAGATATAGCCTCGATATCCAGGCAGCCAATGGCACTTAAATTGCTACTATCTAACTTCTGACGAGATAGGTGCCATCAGTTTCTAGCTAGAGCACCCACAATAGCTTCGACTAACTTACGCAAGGGAGGGATTACAGTGAAGAAAGGAATTCTCGGGTTAGTATTGTTCTTTGCCGTGTCGTTTCTAGGTCTGAAAGCGGCTTATCCGGCCACTATCGAGTTAGATGTTTCGGCCGGTGCAGACATCTCAAACGCCTATGTATGGCGCGGGATCACGTTCAATGACGAGGGTGTTATCCAACCCTATCTCGATGTGTCTCACCCCACTATTGGTCTCGGGTTTAACGTGTGGGGTAACTTTGATCTCGGTGATTTCGACGGGGCGGTTGAGAGCGCAGAATTCTCCGAGGTCGATCTGACTTTTTACTATAATGTGCCCATCAAAATTTTTGATCTCTCAGTGGGGTATATCGAGTACCTGTTCCCTAACGCGGGGGCACTAAACACAGGTGAGATTTACATCAGTGCAGGAAAGGAGCTCTTTGGAGGACTTTCTGCCGGCGCAGCGGTCTATTTTGATGTCGATGAGGTCAAAGGAGTCTACGGAAACGTCAATCTTTCGTACTCTATTCCGGTCAGTGAGAAGTTTTCAGTTGATGTCGGCGCGGCCATGGGGATAGCGGACAGTGACTTTGCGGCATCTGCGGGTGGCACGGATAGTGGCCTTTTTGACTATAATTTGTCTTTAACGGGCTCGTACTCAATTACAGATCGCTTGTCCCTAGGAGCGTTTCTCAAATATACGGATAGCCTTGACACCGATGTGCTCCCAGCCCAGATCACTGATATCTATGGGGGTGCCAGTATCTCGTACTCTTTCTGAAAGCAAATACAGGTTCCGATAAAAACCAAACGACTTTTGCCCTGCAAGCCATTTATACTTTCTAATTAGACTATCCTGACTCAATTCCTGAATAAGGGGGGAGAGGAAGAGTTATTCCTCAATGTACTCTGGCAGTGGCTCCCCCTTTGTAACCGCGCCGGCCATGGCGGCGAGCCTCACAGGACTAGGGCGCCTTTGAGCCATTTTTGCTTGGAATCTCCACCGGACGAATCCCTTGGCGTCTACCAGAAACGTCGTTGCATAAACCATGGGTCCACTCCAGTGATTTTTACGCTCAGCTCCGATTGCTCGACTGAGTGTACAATCAGGATCGCTGATCAGCCTGAGGGGAAAGGAACTCCGAGGATCACGCCAAAAGGCATCATGTGCTTTGTGGGCGGCCTGGTCAAGCCGGGCATCCCGAATAGTCCGCTCACGGAGTTGCCTCCCATGATCCGCAGACTGCGGACTGACGCCGAGGATAGCCACTTTATTCTCCCTAAACCTTTCGTACTCGTAGATAAAGGCTGCAACCTGCGCCCGGCACCAGGGTCACCACTGGCCACGGTAGAAAAAGACGACTGTGGCTGGAGACCCCGTGAAAATCGCCGGGAACTCAACTAATTTACCGTCAATATCTTGCAGGTTCGCACTGGGAAATCTCGCGCCAACTTCTAAAAGTGCCATCGCTCGCCCCTTTCAAACGTCCGCAGCATAGACCCATATATCCACACTCAACCGGCAATCACAACACGCCGACACTAATTCACAGTGTCATTGCTGCCCTGTTTCTGCAGCAGCGAAAGGGGCTGATGGAACGCTATAACAATGAATCTTTCAGTTGACTTAGCGGAGAAGCGGTTGTTATAAGTGGACACAGAGAGAGGATGTTGATGGCAAAGAAGGAGGTGTTTATCCCCCGTTTGGGGTCCAGTGACGAGGCCGATGAGGTCAAGATATTACGCTGGATCAAAAAGGTAGGCGAGCAGGTCCAGAAAGGGGAGGCTCTCCTTGAGGTGGAGACGGATAAGGTCAATGTGGAAATCGAGGCCCCGGAATCGGGACTCTTAGAGGAGGTCCTAGTCAAAGAGGGAGATGTGGTCGCTTTCAACTCGGTCGTGGCGATCATTAACCCCTCTTGAGTACTGTCTTTCGCCACCGCGAAAATGAACTTTGACGGTCAACGACGAAAGGAGACCCACGATGTTCAGAAGGAAACCTATCAAATGGCCTAATGACGCCCGCGTGGCATTAGTTATCAATGTCGTTATGGAAAGCTGGCCCGACGAGCTCGGGACCCCGGCCTCTCATCAGTCAGATTTGCGTAAGGGAGTATCCCACGATGCTAAGTTTAAGAAGGACATTTGCTCCATCACGGATCGGCAGTATGGGGAAAGAGTAGGGATTTACAGAACTTTGGAGGTTCTGAAGCAGGAGGGGATAAAAGGGAGCGTTTTCGTCAACGGTTACACGGTAGAAGCCTTCCCCGACCTGATGAAACAAATCTTAGCTGAGGGGCATGATCTTTGCTCCGAGAACTGGCGGCACGAGTACGTCACTCTGATGACCCCGGAGGAACAGCGCAACGATATTAAGCGCACGGTCGATACCTTCCAGAGGGTGTTGGGCATCAAGCCGCAGGGTTATATCATGCCGGGAGAGAGGCCGACGAACGACACGCCGAAATTTTTAGTCGAGTTTGGTTATAAATATTGGAACTCTTTTCTCCATGAGGACCTCCCTTATGTCCTCAAAACGGACGGTGGCGAGCTCGTCGTGATGACCTTTGGTGTCTGGATGACGGATCATAGGACCGGCAAGCCCGATGCCGGGAGGACCCCGCGGGAGCTACTCCAGTATTGGAAGGACCACTTTGATTGGATCTTTGAGGAAGGAGAGAACTATCCTGGATTTATGAATTTGGGACTTCACCCCTTTTTGATTGGCCGGCCCCATAGGATCCCGATTCTGAGGGAATTTCTTCGCTATGCCAAGAGCCACAAGGGAGTTTGGTTTCCCCGCGGCATTGATTTGGCGAACTACTGGCTCGAAAACTGCCATGACAATCTGGTAGAAAAGTGGCCCAATTACGGAACCGGACTACCCTACGAGAAAACCCGGGCATAATACCCAGGCAGGTTAGGTTGGATCAATGTGACCATGCTCTCATGCCGGGAGCTTCCAGTCTCTGACGGGACGGTAAATTCTAGCGCAGGAGAAATTTTTTATGCTGGATACGACTAAACGAAAAAAGATGTTAGAGGTGATGATCAAGGTCCGCGCTTTTGAAGAGAAGCTGGACGAGCTCTTTCAAAAAAAGGCGATGTTTGGGAATACCCATTCCTACCGGGGCCAGGAGGCTATAGCCGTGGGGGTTTGCTCGGCTCTAGGGCCGAGTGATCTCATAGCTAGTTACCACCGCGGTACGGGACATTTGGTAGCCAAAGGGGCCGACATTTATCGGCTGTTGTGTGAGTGTCTGGGTCGGCAAGACGGATACTCCAAAGGGCGCGGCGGCAAGATGCATATGGCCGACCTTTCTTTTGGATTTATCGGCAATACCGGCACCGTTGGCGCCACGGTCCCTATTGCTACAGGGAGTGCTCTAGCGGCCAAGCTTAGGCCCAGTAAAGAGGTGGTAGTCAGCTTTCTCGGTGAAGGGGGAATGAATCAGGGCGTAGTTCATGAGGCGATGAACTTTGCCGGTTTGTGGAAGCTCCCGGTAATCTACGTGTGTGAGAACAACCTGTATGCTATGACTGTGAGTTTTGAAAAGAGCGTTGCAATCAAACATGTAGCAGAGCGGGCCAAGGGTTATGGCTTTGAGGGGAAAGTGATCGACGGCAACGACGTAGAGGTGGTCTATGAGGAGACACTCAAGGCGGCGGAAAAGGGGCGGGCCGGTGAAGGGGCTACCTTTTTGGAGTGTCTTACCTATCGGTGGGATGGTCACTTTGGTGGAGATCCGGGAGTCGGCTACCGCACCAAGGAAGAGGTCGAGAAATGGAAACAACGCTGCCCGATCAAACGGCTAAAGGAAAAACTGATTGGCGAGGGGAACTTGACCTCAGAGGAATTTGAGAAAATGGCGGCAGGTGTTTACGCAGAACTGGATGAGATCGCCATTAAGGTGCAAGCGTCTCCATTACCTCCTAAGGAGTTTGATTTAGGCAGCGTTTTTGCTGAATCGGAGGCGGCTCATGGCTAAGCTGATGGATTCGCAGGCGCCTCACGCGGAGGTCAAGGAGATGCGCTTTCAGGAAGCGCTTCGGGAGGCACTTCGGTACGAGATGGGGCGGGATGAGCGTGTCTTCGTCATGGGTGAGGATGTGGCTCTCTTTGGAGGAGCTTACGGAGTAACCCGCGGTCTGATGCAAGCGTATGGTGAAGAGCGGGTTCGGGACACGCCCATCTCTGAAGCGGCTATTGTTGGACTAGCCATTGGCGCAGCTATCAATGGGATGAGGCCGATCGTGGAGCTCCAGTTTTGTGATCTTCTGACCCTCTGCATGGACCAATTGACCACTCACGCAGCCCGCTATTATTACATGAGCGGCGGCCGTGTTTCGGTCCCGATGGTGGTGCGCAACAAATTCGGCACCCGCCCAGGAGGTGGCCCCAGCCACTCGAGTTGTAATCATGGTGCATTCATCCATTTTCCCGGGCTTAAAATTATTATTCCTGCCACCCCTGCAGACGCGAAGGGGCTTCTCCTTTCAGCGATCCGCGATCCCAACCCGGTCCTCTGTTTTGAGAGCCATCACCTTTACGGCGTGAGGGGTCCTGTCCCCGAGGGGGATTATACCGTGCCTATCGGCGTGGCTGCCGTCCGCCGTGAGGGGAAGGATCTCACGATGATCACCTGTGGCGGGATGGTTCTCAAAGTAGATAAGGCGGCAGAAGGGCTGAAAGAAAAGGGCCTCGATGTCGAGATCATTGACTTGCGCTCGTTAGCCCCTTTGGATAAGGAGAAGATTCTTAAATCCGTAGCAAAGACCAAAAGGGCAATGGTCATTGATGAGGGGTCGATGGTGGGTGGAGTGACGTCGGAAATCGCTGCGATTATTCAGGAAAATTTGTTCTCTGACCTAAAGAGTCCGGTGGTGCGAATTGGATGTCAGCCTCTTCCTCCTCCTCACAGCGGACCGCTGGTAGAGGCGATTGTTCCCAGCGTGGATAGGATTGTCTCGGCGGCCCTACGGCTCGTGGAAGAGAAGAAAACTGCTAACTCTCATTAAAATCAAAACAGGGATCTTCTTAGACCTGTCTCAATTGTCCCGCTTTTGCTATTTTAAACACTTCTTTAGAACCTCTTCTTTTCCCGGTCCGGCCACCGCCACCACATGATCGCCGGCAAGAAACTCCGTTTCCCCTCGGGGTACCACAACCTGCCCGCCACGATGAATCGAGATAATCAGACAGTCAGGCGGAATCCTCAGCTCCTCTAGTTTTCTATCCACAGCAGTATCCTCCTCACTCAAGTCGAACTCGACCAACTGAGAGCCTGTAGCCTGCTCGAGTCGCGCCCGCTCCAGTTGTTCCCGGCGGCCCTGATCGTCCGTGAGCGCAACGGTATAAGCGCGGATAACATCGGCTCGCTGAACCATACCCAATAGTCGGCGGGAGTTCATACGCTCGACAACCGGTATCCGTCCCACATCCTGTGATCCTATCCTCCGAATGACCTCCTCCAGAGATTCGTCAGGAAAGGCCGTTACCAATCGGGTCGTGCAGATGTTCCGGACGACCCCTCCCGCCTGGCTTCGCTTTAAGGCACGTTCCAAGTCAGAAATCGCTACGACTCCGAAAAGCTCACCCCACTCATCGACGACGGCAAATCCGTGCGAGTGAGTTTCCTGAAATAGTTTTGCCAATGCCTCAAACGGACTATCATGTTTCACCGTTATCAGTTCGCTTACCGGTGTCATCGCCTCCTCGACTCGAATGGATCGCATCAGGTTTAACCCTCTGCGTGCGTCCATGTCGACGCCTCGCCGCTTGAGTTTCAAGGTATAAATGCTCTCTTTCCTCAGACGCGTGGCAACGATGGTGCTGACCACTGTAGCGAACATAAGTGGCAAAATAATCCGGTAGTCCTGCGTCATTTCAAAGAGGATGAGAACCGCTGTGATGGGGGCGCGAGCGGCTCCAGCAAAAACCGCTGCCATTCCGACAAGGGCATAGGCCCCTGGTAAGGCCGTAAAGGCCGGCATCCAACCATGGGCAAAGTTGCCGAAAGCCCCCCCTAAGACCGCTCCCAAAAACAGCGAAGGGGCAAAAACACCGCCAGATCCCCCTGAGCCCAAAGTGAGGGAAGTTGCAAAAAGTTTTGTCACTAACAGCACCAGCATAACCTCCGTGACGATCTCACCGTGCAGCGCCTTTTCAATGGTCTCGTAACCCACGCCAAACACCTGAGGAAAATAGAGGCCAACAATTCCTAATCCCAGGCCGCCGACCGCCGGCTTGATGTATTCAGGAATTGTCCAGCCGTTGAACAGATCTTCCATGCGGTACAGGAGAAATACAAAAGCTGAGGCCACCAGGGCTGCCAATAAACCCAGCAGAGCGTAGAAAAACAGCTCCCACGGACTGACGAGCGAGTAGGGGGGAACCTGAAAGGCCGGGTAATTACCGAGGAAGGCGCGTCCCACAACGCTGGAGGTGACTGAGGCGATGACCACCATGGAAAAAGACGTGCTGGAGAACTCGCGGAGGATAACCTCAAGGGCAAAGATCACACCGGCTATGGGGGCATTAAAGGTGGCCGCAATGCCCCCTGCGGCGCCGCATGCCACAAGGGTTCGGATCCGTTCGTCTGAGAGGTGGAGCACCTGGCCCAATGTAGAGCCTAGGGCCGAGCCAATCTGGACAATGGGGCCTTCCCGTCCCACAGAGCCGCCGGTGCCGATGCACACAGAGGATGCCAGCGCCTTGATAACGGCAACAATCGGCCGGATACGACCCCCTTTAAGGGCTACGGCTTCCATCACCTCGGGCACGCCGTGACCCTTGGCTTCGCGAGCGAAGAAATAGACTAGGGGGCCGATGATCAGTCCGCCGATAGCCGGGATCAAGACGACATAGTACGAACCCAGAAAGGTTAAGACCGTCTCGCCTCCACCAAAGGCCAGGTGTGTGAAGAAGTTGATAAGCCAACGAAATAGGATCGCCCCGAATCCGGTCCCGACGCCAACAAGGGCAGACATGGTTACCATTACGGCCGTCTCTGAAGACCAAAAGCGGGCGTAGAGTTCTGTTCCGCTGTTGCGCAAACGATAGATGATATCGATCACTTTACGACCCTTTCATACAGCCAATTGTTAGTGAAACTTTTTGGGTAGGCTAAGGCAGGTAGCTAATCACCCTACCCTTAAAAGGGAATAAACCCTACTCAGCTCATCGGGATCATGACATGGGTTTGGTAAGGCGGCCGCTTACCGAGGCGCTCATACCAGCCACTCAGATGAGCCGAATTTGGTCGCTGGATCGGTAGGTTAAACCAGCGATAGGCCCAAACCCCTAGCGGAATATCCCCCATGGTGAAGGCGTCTCCCGCCAGATAGCTGTTTTTCGCCAGATAATTATCCAGGATCTGCCAGGCCTTAGTTGCCTTCTCGAGGGCGGTTTCGATAGCGGCGCGATCCCGCCTCTCTTCCGGAGTCCGGATCAATCCCCAGAAAAGAGGAACCATGGCAGGCCCTAACGTCGTGAGTTGCCAGTCCATCCAGCGGTTGGCATTGGCTCGCCCTTCCGGAGTAGATGGCAGCAGTCTCCCCTGGCCATATTTATCTAATAGGTAGCGGACGACGCTGTTGGACTCCCATAGGACAAAGCCCCCGTCCTCAATAGTCGGGACCAGCCCGTTAGGATTGAGATCGAGATAGGGCCTTTCCTTGTTGCCCCCGAAGGAGCCTCCGATATCGATCCGTTCATAGGCCACGCCCAGCTCATCACAACACCAGAGAACTTTTTGCACGTTGGATGAATCTTTTCTTCCCCAAATCTTAATCCTTGTTTCCCCTGCCATATCACCCTCCTTGTTTGAAATTATCACCCTTTACTGTGAAAGTGTAGTGCCCTCCCTCACCTTATTTGCTTGAGGCCCTATCTATTTGTTATTTTATTTGGTAATAGATGAACACTCAAAAAATCAAGTGGCGAGCATCAACCCCCTTGACGTTTCAAGAAGTGAAGTTATATTTGCATTCATAAATCACCTTCCAAGGCGAGAGTAAATCTACGTTTTATTTTAGGAGGTTTTTATGGCAAAAAAAATTCGTCCCTTACACGATAGGGTTATTGTTAAGAGGATAGAGGAGGAGGAAAAAACCGAAGGCGGGATCATCATTCCTGATACCGCCAAGGAAAAGCCTCAGGAAGGCCGCGTCATTGCGGTTGGCCCGGGCAAGCATGAGGATGGCAAGGTTATTCCTCTGGACGTGAAGGCAGGGGACAAAATCTTGTTTGGAAAATATGCTGGGACTGAGATAAATCTCAATGCGGAGGAGCATCTCATCTTACGTGAAGATGATATTCTCGGAATTATTATATAAGGAGGGGAATTATGGCAGCGAAGGAAGTAAAGTTTAGCGAAGAGGGGCGTAATAAAGTTCTCAGGGGTATAAACCTCTTGACGGATGCCGTGACGGTAACCCTTGGGCCTAAAGGGCGCAACGTCATCTTGGAGAAGTCTTGGGGTGCCCCGACAATAACCAAAGACGGGGTTACAGTGGCCAAAGAGATCCAGTTCGAGGACAAGTTCGAGAACATCGGAGCCCAGATGGTCAAGGAGGTGGCGAGCAAAACCTCGGATGTGGCCGGCGATGGGACAACCACGGCAACCATACTATCCCGAGCCATCTTCAGCCAGGGTCTTAAAATGCTGGCGGCCGGGCATGACCCCATGAGTATCAAACGAGGCATCGACAAGGCAGTTGAAAAGGTGGTGGTGGAACTCAAGGCGCGATCCAAGCCTACCCGTGACAGAGATGAGATTGCGCAGGTAGGGAGGATCTCGGCCAACAATGACGAGACCATTGGGGACATCCTGGCCGAGGCTATGGACAAGGTTGGCAAGGAAGGGGTCATTACGGTGGAAGAGGCTAAGGGATTGGAGACCACACTCGATCTGGTCGAAGGGATGTGTTTCGACCGGGGCTATCTCTCCCCCTACTTTGTAACTGATCAGGAGCGGATGGAGACGGTCTATGAAGATGTCGCCATACTCATTCACGAAAAGAAACTCTCCAACATGAAAGACCTGCTACCAACCTTGGAAACCGCGGCTAAGTCCGGTAAACCCCTTTTATTAATTGCCGAGGATGTGGAAGGAGAGGCGTTGGCAACACTGGTGGTCAATAAAATTCGCGGCACCCTTAAGTGCGTGGCTGTGAAAGCTCCGGGTTTTGGCGACCGGCGCAAGGAAATGTTGGAGGATATCGCTATCCTAACGGGCGGGCGCATGATCGCTGAGGAGTTGGGGATCAAGCTGGAGAATGTGACTTTGAAGGATCTCGGGAGCGCCAAACGCATCATCGTGGACAAGGACAACACCACGTTTGTTGAAGGCTCGGGTAAGAAATCGGCGATTGAAGGGCGGATAAAACAGATGCGCGCCCAGATCGAGGAGACCACTTCGGACTATGACCGAGAGAAGCTCCAAGAGCGGCTGGCCAAGCTGGCTGGCGGCGTGGCTGTTATCAAGGTAGGGGCTGCCACCGAAGTCGAGATGAAGGAGAAAAAGGCCCGCGTAGAGGATGCCCTGCATGCCACCCGTGCTGCGGTGGAAGAGGGCATTGTGGCGGGTGGTGGTGTGGCTCTTATCCGCGCAGCAGCGATCCTCAGTAACCTCCGGGTCTCTGAGGATGAAAAGGTGGGAGTTCAGATTGTGCAAAAGGCGCTAGCGGAGCCATCACGATGGATTGCCCAGAATGCGGGTGCCGATAGCTCGGTGGTTTTAGAGAAGATCAAGAACGGGAAGGGGGCCTACGGCTTTAATGCGGCTACGGAAGTTTTTGAAGACCTCATAAAAGCTGGCGTTCTGGATCCGACCAAGGTCGTGCGCACGGCGCTTCAGAACGCTGCCTCGATTGCAGGGTTGCTCCTCACCACCGAGGCCATGGTAGCGGAGAAACCGGAGAAAAAGAAAGAGGCTCCGCCGATGCCGCAGGGAGACGAATACTAAGCCCACTGGGCAGTGAAGCCACAAAAAAAAGGGGCCGTTAAGGCCCTTTTTTTTGTTTTACCGTCAAACTGCTCCTTTGCATTTAAGGCGGAAATACTACAGGATAAAGTCCATTAGTGCACTTGAGGTGATAAAAGTGTCAGCGAATAACCATTATCCTTCACGGCGCTTGGTTTCGACCTACTTTTGGCTGGCAGTATTGGCACTCAGTGCATTGTTGGCGTGGCGGTTCTGGGCGCAGGGGGCTTCACGCAATGCTCCCCGTGCAACGCCGCGGGCCATCGCACCTCGTGGAGACCTTACTGTCGATGAGAAATCGACTATTGCGCTGTTCCGTCGAGCATCACCCTCGGTGGTGTATATCACCACGTTGACCGTGGCGCGAGATTTTTTCACCCTAAACTTATTGCAAATTCCCGAGGGGACCGGTTCCGGTTTTGTATGGGATGATGCCGGAAATATCGTGACCAACTTTCATGTCATCCAAAACGCCGATGCCGCTCAGGTCACATTGGCAGACCATTCCACTTGGAAAGCACGCCGTGTTGGGATGGCGCCCGACAAGGACCTCGCCGTGCTGCGGGTCGATGCGCCCAAGAGTCGTCTCTACCCCATTCCTATTGGGTCGTCAAAAGATCTTAAGGTGGGACAGAAGGTGATTGCGATCGGTAATCCCTTTGGCCTGGACCAGACATTAACCACTGGAGTGATCAGCGCGCTCGGCAGGGAAATCGAGTCTGTGACACGTCTCCCCATTAAGGGTGTTATCCAAACTGACGCTGCCATCAACCCGGGTAACTCCGGTGGGCCTTTGCTCGACAGCGCTGGTCGCCTGATCGGCGTGAACACAGCTATCTATAGCCCCTCCGGTGCCTCTGCCGGGATTGGCTTTGCTATCCCCGTTGACACAGTCAACCGGGTTGTCCCACAGCTAATTCGCTACGGTAAAATCATCCGTCCAGGGCTTGGTGTACAAGTGGCCGAGGACCAATTGACGCGGGAGCTGGGGTTGACCGGGGTCTTAATTGTGGACGTGGTGCCAGGTAGCCCAGCAGCCAAGGCGGGCATCCGTCCGACGATGCGTGGCGCTCTAGGCCGAGTCAAACTCGGTGACGTGATTATAGCGATCGATGGGAAAAAAATCGAGTCAGTGAACGATCTGTTCCTTCTTTTGGAGCAATATAAGGTTGGGGATATGATAACAATAGCGGTTCTTCGAGACGGAAAGCGCCGGCAAGTGAAAGTAACCTTGGAGACATTGAGGTAAAACCTGCTTACCTTGACATTCAGCCTTTTTTCCAATAAAAAGAGTAACTTAGACTCCTAGCGACGTCACTGGATCTTCTTCCATACCTCTCAATAGGGGGGTATGGTTTTATATCGACTTTTTTATGGCTCATCCCTATTTTCCCTTGCTGATCCTATTTTTGTTTGCCGGGATCGTCGTGCTCTCCATGCTCCTGATTGCCCAAAAAGTAGGCCCCAGGAGGCCGAGTCCCGTCAAAGGAGAGCCGTTCGAATCGGGCAACCCCCCTAAGGGAGACGCCCGGATCCGTTTCTCTGTCAAGTTTTACCTCGTAGCCATGCTCTTTCTCATCTTCGATATTGAAGTTGTGTTCCTCTATCCGTGGGCGATCCTCTTTCGCCGCCTGGGACTTTTTGGTCTTGTGGAAATGGGAATTTTCCTGCTCATTCTTGTCATTGGCTTCATCTACGTTTGGAAAAGAGGGGCCTTGGAGTGGGAGTGAAGTTTCATGGGGGAAAGTAGTCCCAACATCGAATATCTACGGCAGAAATTAGCCGGGAGGATTCTTGAGTCTCACACCTTTCGCGGTGATGAGACCATCATCATAGCCCGAGAAGGACTTCGAGAGATCTTCCGCCTCCTCAAGGAGGATCCCAAACTGGATTTTAACTTCCTCACGGATATCACCGTTGGGGATTATCTGGGGAAGAAGGAGCCACGCTTCGAGGTTGTTTATCATCTCTACTCCTTGCGGATAAAGCACCGCCTGCGGGTTAAGGTCCCCGTGCCGGAAGAGGATCCAAACGTGGAGTCGCTCACCCCGTTATGGAAAGGGGCCAACTGGCTGGAGCGGGAGGCTTGGGACATGTTCGGCATCCGCTTTCTGGATCACCCCGACCTAAGAAGGATCTTGCTTTACGAAGAATTCCAAGGCTACCCCCTTCGCAAGGACTATCCGATCAATCAATGCCAACCGCTATTCCCTGAGCGAGAAGTAGAAGGCACCTTTGTGGATCACGCATCGAAAAACAAACTCTTAAGTCTAAAACAGAAATTTTCAGCTAAGGGCTGAAGAGCGAGTACCTAAGCCTCTTAACACAATGAAAGCGAAGACGTCGGAACTACCTCTGGAAACCATGGACCTGCAGATGGGACCGTCTCATCCTGCCACCCATGGGACCATCAAATTTAATCTCAAACTCCAGGGGGAGAAGGTCCTGGACTGCGACGTGGAGGTAGGATACCTGCACCGGGGCTTTGCCAAGAGTTGCGAGCAAGCAACCTGGACGCAGGTGATTCCCTATACGGATCGGCTAAACTACGCCTCTCCTCTCATCAATAATGTGGGCTATACCTTGACGGTAGAAAAGCTGCTGGGAGTAGAGACGCCTCCCAGATGCCAGTTCATTCGGGTAATCATGAGTGAGCTCTCTCGCATCTACG
>JAPUHZ010000059.1 GCA_027297485.1 Deltaproteobacteria bacterium | reverse complement strand
ATAGCTTGGGGAGAGAAACAATGTCGGCAAAACCATTAGCCACTACCTGGTCATGGAGCATCTGGAGTGAGAGACGCTGTCTGCTCGGTTAAAAAGGGCCCACTGCCTCTGGAGCAAACTCTGGAGTAGGCCATCCAGATTGGCGATGCGTTGGATAAAGCCCACCGGCAGGGTTTGGTATACCGGGATCTAAATCCACCGCCATCCAGGTCGCTTGACACCACGGCCGAAGCTGTTAATCTTTATAAATTCGCTCGAACTTTTCTAAAATAACTCTGGCTGAAATCTATGAACGATAAAGAGCCGGAAGCACGATTTCCCGAGGTCGCCACTCTTCTCTCCCAGGTAGGCCGCGAATTACACAGACGAGGGTGGGCTTTGGGGACTAGTGGAAACTTCAGTGCGGTGATCACTCGAGATCCCCTGAGACTTGCGATCACTCCTACGGGAATCGACAAAGGTACACTCTCTGCTGATCAGATTGTGCAAATCGACGGCAGTGGCGAAACCGTTGAGGACTCCCACCGACCTTCCTACGAGACCAGACTACATCTCATGCTATTCGAGCTGCTTGGAGCAAACGCTGTTCTCCATACTCACTCGGTTTGGAGCACATTGCTTTCCGAACTCCAGGCGAGCGAGGGCGGTATCAGTATGGAAGGTTATGAGATGTTAAAGGGACTCCGAGGTGTGAAGACACATCAACACCTGGAGTGGCTGCCGATCATCGAAAATTCTCAGGATGTGGTGACTTTGAGCGAGTCAGTAAAAGCACAACTCATACAGAACCCCGACTGTCACGGATTTCTGCTCCGTGGGCATGGGCTCTACACATGGGGCCAAAGTCTAGGTGAGGCGAAGCGCCACGTAGAAATTCTGGAGTTTTTGTTAGAAGTCATGGGACGAATGTATTGGATCAAAGGGCGTGGATCCGATACTGTTATTTCTAGAGATCGCGTGGCGCTAACAGAGCGCTAGGAAAGGACTCACTTATGGCTGTCTTGAGAATTCCGGACGAGAAGCAAACTATCACCGATCCTAAAGCTATTGCCAAATATCTGTCCGCGATAGGTATCCATTACGAGCAGTGGGAACCCGCACATGTGATGGCAGAAGACGCGCCGGAGGAAGAAGTTCTGGAAACCTACGCGGATGAAATCGAGAAACTTAAAGAGAGCGGTGGTTACATTACAGCCGATGTGATTGACGTCAATCCAAAAACACCTAACTTGGAGGCCATGCTGGCCAAATTCGACCGAGAGCACTGGCACGATGAGGATGAGGTGCGATTTATCATTCAGGGCCGCGGGCTTTTTCACATCAAACCGAGCCAAGGCCCGGTGGTGGCGATCGAGGTGGCAGCAGGTGATTTAATCCGGGTACCCAGAGGAACTCGTCACTGGTTCAACCTTTGCGGCGAACGGGAGATACGCGCCATTCGTTTGTTCCAGGATGCTGCGGGTTGGACACCGCGTTACACGGACAGTGGCGTAGATAAAGGCTACGAGCCCGTGTGCCTGGGTCCCCAGTATATCCCCTCCCAGCCCAGCAAGAACTGAGTTGATGGTTCCGCAGCTCAGGGAGACGATCCGGGTCATCCTTCTAGACATCGAAGGCACAACCACACCTATAGAATTTGTGTCTGAAGTCCTGTTTCCTTACGCTCGTAAGCAGGTGAAAGGGTTTCTTGAAAAATACCTGAGTAGCGAGGAAGTCCGCTCCGATATCCAAGGATTGTGGGAACAACATGAGGCCGACATCCGCCAGAATCTGGATGATCTCCCTTTCTGGCAGGGTGGTTTTTCGGATCGTGAACTGGACCCAATCGTCGGTTACATCCACTGGTTGTCAGACCAGGATCGCAAGTCCCCTGCCTTGAAATCACTGCAAGGAAAAATCTGGAAGGTGGGTTACCAGTCGGGAGAATTACAGGGTCAGATTTACGCGGATGTTCCACCAGCCTTCAGGGAATGGGTGCAGCAAAAGAAGGACATTTGCATCTTTTCATCGGGCAGCATCCTTGCCCAAAAATTGCTTTTTAAGAGCACCACCTCCGGTGATCTCACTCAGCTCATTCGGTCATACTTCGACACAACAACGGGACCCAAAAAGGAAGGGAGAAGTTATCATCGTATCGCGGCTGAGCTCAATTTGGTGACATCGGAAATCATGTTTGTTTCCGATGTTATCGAAGAACTGGACGCAGCACGATCCGCAGACCTGCAGACAGTGCTATGCGTGCGACCGGGGAGAGAACGACCTGGGAACCCTGAACATCCCGTTATTCATACTTTCGATGAATTGTTCCGGAGAAACCGGAAATCAGAACTTCACCCTTCTGGAGCGTCAGGGGTATGAGAAGCAATTGGGACCTCTGTTCCATTCTGGTCTCCTGCAGATCCGGCGGGTTCCGTCGCCGAAGCCGCGGACGAGCAAATCAACGTCGTCTGGAAAAGAGGTAGTTCTGGCGCATCCTAGAAGCTCGGAACTGGGGCTTTTCCGACTGGGACGACCAGACAGTTCGACTAGACTTGGAATGCCTTTCTGATGCTGACCGTCAAAAACTTAGTGCAGTGGCGCTACCTACCAGAGTCGTGCAACTGTGCCTGTTTCTTCAAGTGTTATTCGGACAGCAGGATATGAAGAAATTAGTAGAAGGTGCTGTTGAAGAAACTTTGGCCTAGGGTATGAGCGAAGAAGGCGATGAGGGAGTGCACTGATGCGTTTCCTACTATGATTACTTGCAATCATGCTCCTCTGGAAGCCGTCGCCTGAGCGCATCGACCAGGCCAATCTGACTCGCTTTATCCAAGCTGTTCACGCCAGCCGAGGGGTTCCGGTCAAAGACTATCCATCCCTGTATCGTTGGTCCATCGAGGACCCTGAGGA
>JAPUHZ010000058.1 GCA_027297485.1 Deltaproteobacteria bacterium | reverse complement strand
GATAGGGGCCTTCTGGGGTTTGGGTCATACCGTTACGCTCTTTGTTGTTGGTCTACTTGTCATCGGCTTGCGCCTGACCATCCCTCCTCGTGCTGCTCTGGGCTTGGAGTTTCTGGTAGCCCTTATGTTGGTCGCTCTTGGAGTTGGCATTTTGTGGCGCTCCTTCCAAGCTGAGAGACTCCATCTGCATGCCCATGCCCATAATCCCGAAACGCATGCCCACTTCCATCTCCACGAAAGTAGAGAAGAAGACCACGGTCATCCCCATCCCTTTAGCTCAATGCGCAAGCCTTTCCTCATTGGGATGGTCCACGGCCTGGCGGGGAGTGCGGCGCTCATGCTGCTGGTCCTGACGACCATCCCCTCGCCTCTTGCGGGGTTGGCTTACATCTTGATCTTCGGTGTTGGTTCCGTAGGAGGGATGTTAGTCTTAAGCAGCATGATCGGTCTTCCCTTTATCTTCACTGCGCAACGGTTTACCCTTCTCAACCGTTGGATACGGATCGTGGCTGGAGCGGCGAGCGTCGCCTTCGGGCTATTCCTCGGCTGGGAGATCGCCTTTCAACAGGATCTTTTTTAACCCCGTTCCTCCTGTGCCGACAGCGCGCTTTAAGGGACGACACTGTTAGAGTAGGAACGGGGTTAATCCCCTTTCAAGACCTTTCCTCTCACTCTTGCCCGCAGCCAAAGGATCAGGGCAAAGACAGCGAGAATAATGAGGACTGAGAAAGTCGTCTCGGCCTTGTCGATGCCGTAGGCGATGTGG
Organism: Deltaproteobacteria bacterium; assembly: GCA_027297485.1. Next base: position 26,133 of record JAPUHZ010000058.1, on the reverse strand, counting down.
TGATAGGTCTCACCCATCCACCATCCGAGATAGCCGAGGAAAAGACAGCGGGGGATCGTGCCGTAAAAGGTCCACAGGCTGAACTGCTTTAAGGGGAGACGGATCAATCCCGCGGCGGCGGAGATTACAGAGAGGGGAAAGATCGGAAGGGCACGCAAAAAGAAGATTGAGGCATTGATCTGGCCCGCATGAAAGCGCCGCTCCATAACTTCTACTTCTTCCCAACCAAAACCGAGAAAGCCCTTCCATCTATCTACCAGAGGTTTTCCCCCAAAATATCCGATCCCATAACCGATGTAGGCCCCAAGGGTCGAGGCCACTGAGCCCGGAAGAACGATAAGTAGGAGTACGGGGATCAGGGCCCCGGAGACGGTGAGTTCCGGTCTGATAAGAACAAAGCCGGCGAACATGATTATGAGCGGTGAGGGGATGGGGATAATTACCGATTCGATGATTACCCCGATGAAGACGCTCCATGCCCCGTAAGCCCGAATGGAGTCAAGGATCCAGTTGAGAATCTCAGTCAAAGTTTTTCCTCTAGACAATGCCAGTGAAAGTTAACAGATAGACCACAGCCAAGGTAACATAGACCAGGCACGATAGGGAGAGAAAGAAAAGATTAAGTCGCCCAGGACGAGCAGATGGGGGCAGATGGCGCGGCAGGTAGACATAGTTGAGAAAGATCAGGGCGATTGAAAAGAGTACGGTCCCAACAAAGCCGATGACTGCGGAGAGGAGGATGAGCGGTCCAGGCTCATGCAATAAGATGGTGACCGAAGTTACCGCCGTGAGGATGAGGAGAAAGAAAAAATACCAAAAACGCACAGGAATAGCGCGGGCCCGCGGGAAAAAACCGTAGATACAGTCCGTGTGGATGCGGCTTACGGCATCGACCGTGGCCAACCACGTGTCGGAGAGAAATGCCGCAGCGACAACCAGAAAAAGGATTCTTCCAATGGGACCCCAGCTGGCCTCGAAAAATCTGCTTTGAACCACAGCTAGCTCGTAGCCCTGCGGGAGCAAGCCCTCTGGAAAAAGAAAGGTGTAAGCTAAAAGACAGGTCATCAGAGTCGTCAGGATATTTCCGCTGATTCCTATGCCGATATCCCAAGCCAAAAAGCGCTTCCACCGGGATACGTGTGCTAGCCCCTCGTCTTCCCCGGGAGTAAAGCCCGATACGGGAATGACCTCCGGCTTGCCCGTGATCGGTCCGGTGATTCTTCCCATGTAGTGTGCCATCCCGATCCCCTTGTCCCGAATCCAGTAAGAGTAAAAGAGGGTCCAAAAGCCTCCTAACCCGGCAAAGGTGATGGCTGTAAGGAGCTTCGTGGCATCGGCCGGGTCCCATGGTCTAGGCATGGGCCGCTGCGGAATAAATAATCCCTTCGCAAAGGCGGGAAGCACATGCAAGACGTCAGGATGGGTACTGGCCCAAAGGAGACCTACAAGCGTGACGAGCGCCACGCCCCACATGAAGACTTCCACCAATCGGTAGATTACTTTGCTAAGAACAATGGCAGAGAGAAAGACAAACATAGAAAGGTAGGCCCAAAAGAGGGTTTGACCTCTTTGACTCCATCCCGCGGGCATGTCGGTCAGGGCTGCAAGGGAGGTCCCCCCAGCGGCGGCTAAGGCGCCGAACCAGAGGAAGGAAAGAGTCATCAGAATCCATAGGATGAGGGCAAAAGCACGGTTCAAGCGGATGAAGCCCTGAAAGACGCTTTCGCCTGTAAGCATCGTGTAGCGGCCGATCTCGTAGATAACGGGAAACTGGAGAAGGCAGGCTGGGAGCAAAAGAAAGAGAAAGGTGAGGTCCGTACTTGGCGATGATATATGGCCACCAGATCAGCTCCCCGCTCCCCTGGGCTAGGGCCATGAAGATCACGCCTGGCCCTAAGGCGGCGATCATTCCGGGAAATGGAGGGAGAGGGGCCTTTCTGAAAGGAGGAAGAGTTTCCCCAGACTCCCTTTGTGCTATCCGCTCAGATTCCCTCGATTTGGTGGATAGCTCCCTTGGGGAGTGTGCTGAGCAGTTTTTGAAAGGCCCGGTTTAGATAATTCGTATCTTTCGATTCCAGGGTCACCTTCACCTTGTACTCCGGGTTGTCCAGCACAGGATAGGATCCCAGAAGGAGGTCAGGAAAGCTCGTAAGAAGATCATTGAGGATCGGGGCTATGACTCCCTCACCCTCTTTAACGTAGACTATCTTGAGGAAGAATGGGGCGTCGCGGAAACCCTCTTTGATAGCCTCAAAGCGCTCGTGTAGGATCTTAGGGATGCCTGGGAAAATATAAATGTTGCGCAGTTTGACCACAGAAGCATATAAAGAGCCTTCATCGATAAGCTCCGCCCCTTCGGGAACCTCGGCCATCCGCAGCCTGGGTTCATTAATATTAGCTCCGTGGCGTACGCGCAAACGCCTCTCGAGTTCCGGGTGGCGGATCACTTTCACGCCGAATCCGTGCGCGATCCCTGCCATGGTCACATCGTCATGTGTAGGACCGACTCCGCCGGTGGTAAAAACAAAGTCGAATTCCCGTGAGAAGGTGGCCACCTCCCTGCCGATCAGTTCAATCTCATCCGGGATAACGGAGATCCGCCGCACGTCTACCCCTAAGGCGCGCAGCTCCCGGCAGAGGAAACGGGAGTTCGTATCCTCGGTCTTCCCGGAGAGAACCTCGTTGCCGATAATGACAATGCCGGCGGTTTTAGGCATGAACCCTAAGGCGGCAGGACTCCCACCAGTTTTTTCTTTATCAAAAGAGTCTTTGGGCATTTTTTCCCAGGACCTTTTTTTTTACCTCGGCGGTGGTCTTTGATTTCTGAATAATTGTCACTGCGTTCTTGAGCAGTCCGATCGTAGGAAAATCGCTCCCCATGAGGACTTGTTTTTCTCCCATCATGTGAACCGCGAACCGGATCTCTTCCGAGCTCCAAAAGGGAGGTGCGGTGTCGATAAAGATGCGTCTTGAGTACCTATCGAAGAAACCCTTGGGGCGGCCATCGAAGTGAGCCGGGTTTAGACGGTTCTTTAAAGCGAAGAAGGCCCCACCCATGTGAGAGAAGACAAAGCGGAGCTTTGGAAAACGATCCAAAGTGCCACTTAGCATCAGGCGGACAATGTTGATCGTGGTGTCGAAGGCGCGGCCCAGGTTTCTAGTCAGGTTAAACTGTTCCATGCCGTGCGGATGGGCCAGGGGAATCTCCGACGCCGGATGGACCAGTATCGGGATGTCGAGGTCGGAGACCGTCTTGTAAAAGGGATAAAGCTGCTCGTTGTCGAGCAGGAGACCGCCTATGTGGGTGTTGATACCCACCTCCCTACAACCCAGCTTTAGAACCGTTCTTCTCAACTCTTTTTGCCCCTCAGTCTCGAGCGGAGGGGCATGGGCGAGCGGGATGAGGCGACCGGGGTATTGCGCGGTGATCTCCGCCATCTTGTCGTTAATAAACCGTGCACTCTTAAGATCGACCCAGTCGAGCCAAACCCCGACATGGAGGGCCGCTTGGTCCACCCCGGCTCGATCCATCGCCTTGATTTGCTCGCCGATGCGGGCGGTCATCCTCGGGGGAGAAAAGAGTTGAACCCCGTCACGCCGGATGCGAAAACGGTACGTCTCATGAACAACATCTTCGTCCTGACGCACGTGAAGTTCCGGGCGACGATAGTGTTCATCGGGCATCCAATGATGATGGACATCGATGACGGGATTCTTTTCCTTCATGGCCCTCCTTTCTAATCGATATCACTTTTGTTGACAAGAGTTTTTACCCATTTAGGTCCGATGCATTGGACTTCCGTGGAGTCCCGTAATATATTTCAGGCCTACATGTCTAATCCTGTTGTCCGCATAGAAAACCTAAGAAAAAGCTACGGACCAATCGTTGCCCTTGACGGCATCTCTTTGGAGGTCGAGGGGGGGAAGATCTTCGGTCTTTTGGGGCCCAACGGCGCAGGTAAGACAACCGCGGTTAAGATTCTGACCACTCTAGTTCGGCCCGATGGGGGAAAGGTCGAGGTGACCGGAACAGATGTTTTAAGGGATCCCGTCAAGGTGCGCAGCCTCATCGGATATGTCCCGCAAGAGTTAACCATCGATCCCTATCTCACGGCACGAGAGCACTTGAATTATTACGCAGATCTCTATCATCTCTCCCACGCTAGCCGGACTTCTAGGATTCGGGAGGTGCTGGCTTTAGTGGGTTTGGGAGGGCATGAGGATCGCCGGGCGAGGCACTTTTCCGGCGGCATGAAGAAAAAACTCGATCTTGCCTGCGGGCTGATCCATCGGCCACCCTTGGTCTTTCTTGACGAACCCTCTCTTGGTTTGGATGTTCAGGTGCGCCGAGATGTGTGGAATTATATCCTAAGACTCAAAGAGCAAGGGACAACCGTTTTTCTCTGCACCAACTATATGGATGAGGCGGAGCGTCTCTGCGACGATGTGGCAATCATTGACCACGGCAGGATCGCCGTCTTGGGCTCCCCTTCATCACTGAGAAGCCAACTCAAGAGAGATGTGATCTCGGTTGAGATTGCCAGCTCCAATGAACACCATGAGGAAAGGTTAGAGGCGCTCGAGAAGGCCGTTTCCCAGTTGGGGATTGTCCAGGGGACCAGGAAGGATGGCATGCAGCTTAAGATCTACGTCGAGAGCAATGAGATGGCCCTGCCGCAGATCCTTCAATCCGCCGCTTCCCTTGCCGTTCCGATCCACACAATCTCCTATAGCCGTCCCGGCCTTGACGAGGTCTTTCTCCACTATACCGGCCATGCCTTCGCGGAGAGAGGAGAGGGCCGTGGTTGAGTTTGTGCAAGAGACCAAGGCACAACTGATGCGCTGGATGATTCATATGGTGCGCGAGCCTTTTAGTATGGCCTTTAACCTGGTCAACCCGGTTATCCTCCTTATCTTTATGGGAGGAACCTTTCAGGGCCTTGCCCGAGACTCTACCGGTGGAGACTACCGCACCTATCTCTTGCCGGGGATATTGGCCCTTACGGCCCTCGGCAACAGCATGGCCGGAGGCATTCCTCTACTCTTCGATAAGGAAAACGGCTTTCTCTTGCGTCTGATGAGTGCGCCGATCTCGCGTGCTTCTATTCTCGTCGGCCGCTTCCTTGCAGTGAATATCAATACGACGATCCAGTGTCTTATCATTTTGGTTTTAGGCCTCCTCTTTGGCATTCGTATCGCTACCGGACTCGGCGGGGTTTTAATGCTCTTCATGATCAGCCTGCTTCTCGGTTTCGGGGTGACTGTGATTTCTTTGATCCTTGCCTTTGTCTTGGAAAATCACGGTGACTTTTTTGCCGTAATAGGTATCAGCGTCCTTCCCGCCACCTTTCTATCCAGCGCCTTTGTCCCCCTGGACTCTCTACCCATTTGGATGCGGTATCTCGCCATGGTGAATCCTATGACCTACGCGATCGATGGGATGCGCTCGCTGATTCTTGTCGGCTGGGACGGGCTGCTCCTCGCGCAGATAATAGTCGTGCTGTTGGTTTTTGACGCTGCTATATTCTGGCTCGGAGGTAAAATCCTGAGCCGACACTTGGCCTAGGTGGCTGTAACCCTTACCTTTGCCAAATGAGAGAAGGAGACCGAAAGGTTTAAGCCATCTGAGTGAGAGTTTTTCCGGACGCGCCCTCGGGTGCGGCGGCTTGTGGACTAACCACCTGGGATATTCGGCGGTTCAATTCCCCAGGAGACGCCCCCCGTTAGGAATTTTCCCTTAACCAATTTCAACCAGCTTTCTTCTGCCCGTATGTCCCTGGATGATCCGGACAGATGACTTAGGGACTGAAAAATGGTCCGCCAGAAGTCCTATCAAAGCCTGGTTGGCTTTTCCCTCACGGGCCGGGGCATGGACTGAGGCCAAGTATGTGCCATCGGGAGCCTTTTTCACTTCCTGCCTCTTGGCCTGAGGCTTGACCGTAACCGAGATTCTTAACGCCATTTGGACTCTGTTCTAAAAAGGAAAAAAAGGGCTCGCCTTTGACAGGAACCAATTTAAGAAATTTCGTGAAGAATGATGGAGACTTGAGAACTCTCCGTTGAAATTTTATCGAGGAAGACGGACCTCAATCTGTAAACCATTTGGATCTTCCAAGAAAATCGTGATGAGCTTTCCACCAGCATCCCTGTTCTCACGAATAATTTTGGTGCCTTTTTGTCTAAAACCCTCTGCCGCCGCCTCTACGTCATTGGTCACAAAACCGTAGTGATGAACTCCTACCTTGCCGCTTGACTCCATAAGCTGCACCGATGCCGCGCCATTGATTTTAACAAAGCAAAAGCCGTATCCCGATGAACCCCTTCTCATTTCTGTCGGTTCACCGTTAAAAAGTTCCTTATAAAAACGGATCGAGTCCTTGATGTCCTCACACTTGATCGCTACGTGGTCAAGCCGATAATCCATGGCCAATTCCTCCTCTGACTAATTTATCTTAAGGAGTTTCTTGATGTTCCCTCCCATAATCTTACGCAGATCCTCAATCTTGAGCTTCAAGTGTTTCTGGGCGTGTCTGACGATCTTTTGAATTTCCCAATCCATAGGGTTGAAAGGATGGTCTGAGCCGTACATGACACGGTCGGCTCCCGCCCACACTATCGACTCGCAGAAAAATGGAAGCCAGCCGACACCCGAGCTATCCATGTACACGTTTTTATATTTTTTGGCTTGCTGCACGACATCCCGCAGCCCCTCTACCAAACCTGAATGGCCCATAATGACGGGAAGCTTGGGAAAATCCCTTGCTACCTCTGCGATCCTCTGAGGGCTGGCATTATCTCCCATGCCACAGTGAAAAAGAACCACCAGGCCATGGTGCTGTGCGGCTTCCATTAGTGGGTAGACTTTCTCTCGATCGTTCGCCGGGGTTTTTTCGATCAGGGGATGAATCTTGATTCCTTTTAGCCCCAACTTGACGCTTTCTTCCAGCACTGCGAGCGTATCTTTGGGTCCATTGCCCGGACTTAAGCGCATAAATCCGATGATGCGGTCAGGATACTTCTTCATGGCTTCGGCGATATAATGGTTGGTCTCTCGGTAGTCGGTCGGCTTTCCCGCTCCGATTGCGAACGTAACCACCTTATCCACGCCAGCGTCATCCATAGATTGGATCATATCCTCGGCCATCCACTTCATAATGGGTGGGATCTGATGGATCGCAAGCTCCTGCCTCTCCCCCATATGCGAATGAGCATCAATGACTTCGATATTTTCCCCTTCGTAAGCAATCATTCTTCTGCTCCCTTGCCGGGAGCGTAATCACTTCCCTCTTCGTATGTCAACCGCAGTCCAGGGTTCAACAAAAGATGGACAAATGGCGTACCATGAGATAACAAAGAAACGTATACACATTGTTCGAATGTGGAGGGTCGATGACGCTCATACTAAACAATGAAGAGATCCGGCAGGCGCTCAACATACAGGAATGCCTTCAGACTATGGAAGAAGCGTACCGTGAGCTGGCGATAAGCCAGGCAGTCAACCGTCCTACCAGCCATTCTTACCTTCCTCACGCCCTTCCCCAGGCCTCTTACAGCTTCAAGTCCGTGGACGGCGGAGTAAGAAAATTCGGCGTCCATGCGCTTCGTATCACCTCCGACATTGTGCGGGAGAAAAATGTCAACAACTCGGTCCGCCTTGAGAAACTTCCCCTTGCCGGGAAAGGGCAGTTTCTCGGTCTGGTGCAGTTATTCAGCACCGAGACGGGAGACCTCCTGGCGATCATGCCCGACGGCTTAATCCAGCAGACCCGTGTAGGAGTCACCAGCGCCCTCGCAGCGAGACTGCTCTCGCGCTCTAATTCAGAAGTCCTCGCCCTCATCGGCTCAGGCGGGCAGGCCCGCGCCCACTTTCGTTTTCTCACTTCGGTCCTGCCGATCAAGCGCGTCAAGGTTTTCAGTCCCAACCCCGATCACCGCAAAGCGTTCGCCGCTCAGATGGAGCGAGAGACGGAAATCCCGGCGGAACCGGTCGACAGTGCAGAGCAAGCGGTGAAGAACTGTGATGTCGTCTGTAGCGCAACAAGCTCTTCGCATCCGGTGATGAACGCGGATTGGCTGAAACCCGGCATGCACTACAATGCTATCCGAGAGTTCGAGATGGACGAAGCGGCTCTTGAGAAAAGCGATATCGTTGCGATCCACACACACCTCGGTGGGATACAACACCATCTCCCACCGGGACTGGATAAAGACCTGCCCGGAGTGCGCCGAGAAAAACCCAGGGATTGGACCCGCTATCCTGAGATTCAAGATCTTATAGTCGGGAAGGCCCCCGCCCGTTCTAACGACCAACAGATCACCTTCTTTCTCAACAACGTGGGAACTGGAGTCCAGTTCGCCGCCATCGGCTACTGCGCTTACCGCGGTGCAAAAGAAAAAGGCTTAGGCCATGAAGTGCCCACAGACTGGTTCCTTCAAGACATCAAACCGTGAGGGCGGCAATTTTCATTTACTGCAAGCTCCGTGACCTTATCCTCAAGACTCATGATCAATCGAGCTCCAGATAGTAACGGCGTGGGGGTGGCATTGGCTCAAACGGATGATTTCTTGGCAATCTTAGAGGAGAAGACCAATTCCCACATGGCGAAGCAAAACCCCCCTTGTCTCCCGGTAGGGGAGAGAGGGCAGGCCTGCTTTCCATACCAGGCGCGTTAGACGCAGATCACCGCGTCAGCCGAAAAGCTCCTGGACCTGCCTGTGGGTGTGACGGTGCTGCCCGATAGCCGTGATAAAGGGGTAAAGGAGTCAAGTTTAAGATTGACTATCGACAGGCAGAAAGAGTTATTTATAAGGCGGTGGAGGTTCGAAGGTAAAGCTCAAGTGCCGCGACTAACTCCGCAATGTCAGAGCCAGACTTGATCTTTCGCTTTTTAGTCGAGTCTCACTCACCTTGGTGGTGTAGCCATGGGCTCGGGAATCGGCATATTGTAGAGTCGCGCCACGTTCTCCCGGACCAGCTTCGCCCGGACCTCAGGCGAGAGGTAGCCCATGTCGCGCGCGACCACCTCCCGCGAGTGAGGCCAGGTCGAATTGGCGTGGGGGAAGTCGTTGGACCACATGCAGTTGTCCACACCCCACCAGGAGAAGAGGTGGCCACCGACAGCGTCATTAAAGAAGGTGGCATAAACCTGCCGGTTAAAGTACTCGCTGGGCCGCTTGTCTATGGTCAATGGCGCAACAGAGCGGTGACGGTAAAAGTAGTAGTCCCATTGCTCTAGGACATAGGGTATCCAGCCGATCTCATTCTCCACCAGCACCACTTTGAGGCGAGGGTAGCGCTCCAGTACGCCGGAGAAGATGACATCCATTAAGGTGTCGGCGGCTTCCGCTAGCTTCAGGTTCACGCTGGCGCGGTAGCGTTCGATACCTTTCCGACCCTCCCTGGTTTTCGAGTAGCCAAATCCGGACAGGATGTGGAAACTTACCGGCGTCTCCAGGTCCTGGGCCGCCGCCCAGAACCGCTCGTAGTGGTCCGTGGTGAAGGAAATTTCTTTGGGCGGAACCTGCCAGATAATGGCGCCGTGCAGCCCCGCTTTGGCGCACCGCTCCAGCTCTTGGACCGCGTGCTCGACGTTGTAGGTCGAGATCATGGGGACACCGATCAGGCGATCGAAAGAAACCTGGCAGTACTCGATCAGCCAATCGTTGTAGGCTCGAAAGTACGCCTCCTGGAGGGCGGCATCTTCCATGGCAAACAAACCCAGCGCATAGGTGGGGTAGAGGACTTCGGCGCTGACGCCATCGGTTGCCATCTCCTTGATACGCTCCTTGGGGTTCGACCCGCCGGGATGGGTCTGGAAACCCTCTCCCACCTTGAGTTCCGGGAAGTGGGGGGCCCCGTCACGGAGGGTCTTAGGCACCCGAGTTACCAAAGTTTCTGAGGGCTCCATCACGTGGGAGTCTGAGGAAAAGAGAAGGTCGTTAATGATAGGACCTGTGCTGGGTCGATAGGTCCGCTCGTAAAGTCCACTGTCTATGCTCATAGTGCTGCCTCCTTCCCGGGGTCAATATTTTCCAGCAAAAGCTATCCGATGCCGAGGTGTTATGTCAACCTGAGACTGACCTTGCAGGTAAACCCCGACGATTGTACGTGGCGACCATAGAGGCTCAAGCATGCATCGGTGAATAAAGAGAGTAACTTTCCTTCCCAGTCTCATCGCCGTCTTACGCCGAAGATTTTATCAAATTGACTGATCACCTCTGCTTGCCTCGGCAGCCATTCATCCAGCGCCGGAGCCCAGGCTTCAACTTTCCTAAAATCCATCTTGACTTTTGTTTTGCGATTCGCCGGAAAGCGATTTTGACCGGCAAGTATTTTCTGCCCGCCTTCAGCGCTGAGGTGATAATCGATAAAGAGCGCGGCCGCATGGGGGTGAGGTGCGTTCTTCGCGAGCGCTATAACCGAAGGGGGTTTCATGATGAGCGGGTGCGTAACCACGTAATCGACGGGTGCGCCACTTCTCTTGAAGCGGTCTAGAACATGAAAGTATCCATCGATCTGAATTGAAAATTCCCCGACAATCAACAATTGAGTCACAAGAGTATGTCCGCGTCTACGAACTAATACAAACGTATTTAAATTTGTTACTTTGAGGCTATTCCGAGGGGAAGGAGACTGAAGAACGAGGGAACCGAACGTGAGGCTTGGTGCAGGCCCAAACGGTAGGAATAATCACGTGAAGGGGTAGGGGTGGCGGCCCTCAAGGCACTGGCCCATTTCCCTTGGCCTGAAGGCTCCTTCCACCGAGGAAATGTAAACTTACTTACTGCGTTTCTATTAGTTTTGCCACTCTGTCGGCATATTCACACCAGGAGATAGCCCCATTTTGTGCCAGGGACTGCTGCGCAGTGATCTGCGGCTTTTACCGTTTCTCATGCTTATTTAATGAGGGTTACCGAGATCCCTCTTGCTCGCGTATAGCCCTCAGAACCCTTTCCGGGCTTAAAGGCAACTGCCTAATTCTTACCCCGATGGCGTTATGAATGGCGTTGGCGATGGCTGCTATGGGCGGCACGGAGCCGATCTCACCGGCGCCTTTGGTGCCGTACGGCCCAGCTCCCGGGTAGCCTTGGACGAGCACGGATTCGATTCTTGGTAGCATATTGATCGTCGGCATGAGGTAATCGACGAACGTCGGATTCAGTGTCCTTCCCTCGTCGTCAACGACAACTTGCTCGCAAAGCGCCTGCCCGATGCTCATGGCAGCCGCCCCTTCGATCTGCCCCTCGACGGCCTTGGGGTGCACGACAAAGCCGACATCGTGTACCGCCACGTACTTGAGGATTTCGACTTTGCCCGTACTCGGATCGACTTCGACGAGGGCGGCGTGCGTGGTAAAGGGTTGCGAGCTGCCATGTTCTTTCTGCTCTGCCGCGGTGGCCTTGGAGTCAAAGTAGCCTCTGCCGATGACTTCGCCGATCTCGGTGTGCGCCGCGTTGGCGACCGAGGCAAGAGAAATGGATTTCGCCGGCGTGCCTTTGACGAGGATCTGCTTGTCCTTGATCTCCAAATCATCAGGACTCGCCTCGAGTTGCCGCGCAGCCATGTTGAGCAGCTGATTGCGCGCGTCGGCGGCCGCGAGCTTGACGGCGTTACCAGAGACGAGCATGGATCGGCTCCCCACCGTACCGGCATCCCAGGGACTGGCGTCGGTATCGACATTCGTTACCACGATATCCTCGACAGGGATGCCGAGTTCCTCTGCGACGATCATGGGAATGCCGAACCTCGCAGCCGTGCCGTAATCCACCTTGCCGATATGGACCGTTGCCGATCCGTCCTCATTGACTTTTACGATGGCGCCGCCACCCGGCCCGGATCCTTCGATCCAGGAACCGGTCGCGATACCGATCCCCTGGTTTTTTTCCAGTTTGACTTTTCCCCAACCGATTTTCTCCGCCGCGATGCGGATCGTTTCACCTAAGGAAACGTCGCGCAGCTTCGGCACTCCCACGATGCGGTCTCCAGGCTTGGGTGTGTTCTTGAGCCGAAGCTCTACTGGATCCATATTCAATTTGGCTGCGATGGAATCCATGTGCGATTCGACGGCGAAGGCCGCCTGCGGCCCGCCGGGTCCGCGCACCGGTCCGCAAACCTGTTTATTGGTATAAACGACGAAGCCGTCGATATGGACGTTGGGCGTGAGATACCAGCCGCCGAGCATATTGGTCGCCCTGGCCCCGGCCAGGGCGCCGAAGCCTGAATAGGCCCCTGCGTCATAGATCACCTTTCCCTTGCGCGCGACGATGGTGCCGTCCTTCTTCACACCGGTCTGCAGCCACATTTTGGTGCCCGAGCGAATCGTGGTAGAGAGAGTCTCTTCGGCTTTATCCAGCACGATCATCACCGGCCGTTTGGCTTTGATCGCCAGCAAACCGCAGATTGGCTCAACGGCGGCGCCCGAGGTGATCCCGCTGGCCTTGCCGCCGAAAGCGCCCCCGATTTCCGTAGCCAAGACCCTGACCTTGTTTAACGGGAGACCTAATAGCTTGGCAACGTCGGTGCGCACGCTGAAGGGCGCCTGCGCATTCACCCAAACGGTAAGTCTCCCGTCCGCTTCGAGCCGGGCCGCCGCGATTCTAGGCTCAAGGTACTGCGGGTGGATCATCTTGGTTTCATAGGTTTCCTCGACGACTATGTCGGCTTCGGCCATCCCTTTGTCGGGATCGCCGACATGCACGGCGGTATAGCTGCACACATTTTTCCCGTTGAAATCTTTAGGGAGATTTTTCGGTAGCGGCATGTCTTCGTGCAGCGTCGGTGCGGTCGGTTTCATCGTTTCTTCGGGATCGATGACAACCGGCAGCGGTTCGTAGACAACCTTGATTGTTTTAAGCGCCTGTTTGACGATCGATTGGCTCTCTGCAGCGACGGCGGCCACGGGATCACCCATGTAGCGGACTCTGTTTTTTGCGAGCATGTACCTATCGATATAGGTGCGCCCGTATCTCACGTCCGGCGCATCGGCGGCCGTCACCACCGCATGGACACCCGGCAGCGCCCTTGCTTCGCTGGTGTCAATGCTGACGATCTTTGCGTGGGCGTATTCACTCCTGAGCACGCCGCCAAAGAGCCCATTCTCCAGAGCGAGATCGATGCCGAAAATGGGCGCGCCCGTAACGCGCTCCACGCCGCCCAATCGAGGTATGCTAGTGCCGAGTATGTTGTATTCAGGTTTTGCCATGGCGCTTAGCTCCTTCCTGCCAACTTATCGGCGGCCAGTTGAATTGCGTCGACGATCTTCGCGTAACCGGTGCAGCGGCAAATGTTGCCGGAAACCGCTTCTTCAATCTCGTCAGCCGTCGGTTTTTTGGAACGGTCGAGCAGGGCTTTGATCGAAATAATGAATCCCGGTGTGCAGTAGCCGCACTGCACCGCGCCGGTGTCGATAAAGGCTTGTTGGACCGGATGTAGCCTGTCGCCGTCCGCCAATCCCTCCACTGTGACGATCTCCGCTCCGTTCGCATCCGCGGCCAGCACGACACAGGAGTTCACCGTTTTTCCATTGAGTAAGATAGTACAGGCCCCGCACTCCCCGGTGTTGCAGCTAAGCTTCGCGCCTTTATACCCCAGGTCGTTTCGGATCAGGTCCAATAGCGAGAGGGAGGGCTCAAAGGTGACTTTATGCGGCCGGCCATTGATGTTAAGGCTGATCTCGATCATGGCTAATGTCCCCCATTTTCCATCCCGGCTTCCCAGAGAGCGGTAAGACCTTTTTGGGTCAAGGCCTCTACGATCCATCTTCGGTACTCGGCGGATCCCCGGTGATCTGTGATCGGGTTCGATTCGGCGGCGGCCTCTTTGGCAGCATCCTGTACTTGTTTTTGATTGAAGGGTTTTTCTTGCGCAATCGCTTCGGCCCTCTGCGCCCGAATCGGCGTAGGCGCTACCGCACCCAATCCGATACGGACGTCACTAAAATGCTTGTCGTCGGAGCCTCGAGTTGCGAGGATCGCAACCCCCACGATGGCAATATCCATAGCCCCCCGCACCGCGTGCTTTAGATATAGGCTTCGAGTTCGTTCTGCGGGATACGGTATTTCGATGGCGGTCAGGATGCCCCGTGATCCTAAAAGAGTTTTCCCGGGTGCCAGGAAGAAGGAATCCAGCAGAGCAGACTTCTCTCCGTCTTCGAAGGCCATTCTCACTTTTGCCCCGAGGACGAGAAGAGGCGCCAACACCTCTCCCGAGGGAGAAGCCCGGCAGATGTTTCCCCCTATCGTCGCGGTATTGCGTATTTGAAGTGAGGCAAATTGGTGGGCCGCGTCCCAGAGCGCGGAAAATCGTTCTCGAACGAGGTTATTCGTCTCGATTTCGCGGATCGTTGTCATCGGGCCGATAAGCAGAGAATTTCCGTTCTCCCGGATAAAACTTAGGCCGGGAATACGTTTGATGTTCACGAGGCATCCGGGGTCTTCCTTGAACTTCATGTCTACCAGGACGTCAGTTCCCCCGGCGATGACCTTCGCGCTTTCTCCCTCCCGGGCTAGAGTGGATAGGGCTTCGGGAACATTTTTCGGTTCGAAATAGTCCATTGCAACTCTCCCAGATCAGAAATATCTTGCCTGCGCCGAGTAGGGAGGAATGAAAACCTCAAGAAGTCCCAGCTCGCCATTTTCGAAGACCCGGCCTAAAGCAGGCTTCGCTTCCTCCGGTTTGGTGAGGACCATTTTTTCCCTGTCAGCTCTTTAGCAAGCGAATAAATACGATGGCCTCACGAGAGGCACCTGACTACGCCATAACTTAGTCTCCTCAAAAGAAAGGGTCAAGAGGGCCCAGGTCTCACAAATAGTGTTCTTAAGATCTTTGCTTGCTTCCCCACCATATAGTCTTGACAGGCGGGATATGGCCTACTAGATTTGTGCAAGCGAACCGCGCAAACGTTTGCGCAAATTCACTACTCAGACCGGGAGAAGTTATAGTGTCCTCAAGTGGAGCGAGCGTACCCGCCTTTGACGTGGCGGAGCTCGACGAAGTAAAACACACGCTGGTCACTGCCTGTCATATCCTTGATCGAGAAGGCATTACCGACGGGTACGGCCATATCAGCGTGCGTTTGCCAGGCACGACGGCTTTCCTGACCATTGCCAACGTGAGTCCCGGCTGTGCCAGTGTGGACCGCCTGATCATGCTCGACTGCGATGGGGTTTATTTGGGCGGAGCGGAGACTCCGCCGAACGAGTGGCCCATTCACGCATGTATCCTGCGAGCCCGTCCCGACGTGATGAGCGTGTGCCATACCCACTCCGTGTGGAGCACGCTGTTCAGCGTGCTACCCATTAAGCTCCGCCCACTCCATCATTACGGAAAATTTCTCTCGGCCGATGGCCCACCGCTCTATGAGGCCGCGGGACTAGTGCGCACGATGGAGCGGGGTGATGCCTTGGCTACCGTATTGGGGGATGGCCCGGCGGTCTTGATGCGCGCCCATGGCGACACAGTGGTCGGCAACAGTATCGAACAGGCCGTGCAACGGACCGTCCGTCTTGCTTGGCTGGGTGAGATAGCGCACCTGGCGCTGCTCCATGGCGAACCTCGTTACTTGACCGAAGACGAGCTAGCCACGTTCAGTTCGGATGAGCGTTTTCCTGCTCGCGGCTGGGAGTATTTTGTCAGCCGCCTGGCAGCCCGTCGTAGCTGAGGGATTCGCCGTCCTGCCCCAGTGCAGACCACACCACGTAAGAGGAGGGAGATAAGATGGCTACGCAGTCCGAGGTGATGTCTTCGGCAGAGTTCTTGCACCGGCTCAAGGAGGAGATCGCAAGGTCGCCCAAGCTGCGGGTCAACCACCCATTTGTGCGCGCCGTATGTTCAGGTACAGCTTCACAGGAGCAGATTCGCAGGTGGGCGCTCCAGGACTACCAGTTCCGGCATGCCGTGGCGCGGATCGCCATGCTGCGTTATCTGGCGTGCAGCGATCCGGAATTTTCCTCGCAGCTATTAGAGGTCGTCGAGGAGGAGACACGCGGGCTGCTACCGGGCAGCGCAGGACACGCTGATATGTTTGTCGAGTTCACTGAGGCCATTGGAATCAGGCGCGAGGAGCTTGACACCGTAGAGCTACGGCCGGCAACAGCAGCGCATCTCTACTACGCCGAGTTGATCATCCACACGCTGCCATGGTTTGTGGTCATGGCAGCTCAGGTCGGCGCGGAGGGAACATTTCCACAGGCAGTGGGAGCATTAGGTCAAGGTTTTATTAAACAGTATGG
The DNA here is from genome assembly GCA_027297485.1 of Deltaproteobacteria bacterium. Next base: position 9,903 of record JAPUHZ010000058.1, on the reverse strand, counting down.
CATGTCGCCTGAATCGGTACGGTTTTTTACCGTACATGCGGAAGCGGATGAGCAACATGGTAAGCTCGCCGAAGATATCGCTCTGCGTTATATCAATTCGGCGCCCCTGCAGGAGCAAGCGCGAGCGGTAACACTTCGACGGATGGAACTCCTTTATGATGTCTGGAGCATTGACTACTGAAGGTTGCGTTCTACAACTGAAACGGCTGTAACGATCCGGCCAGTATGCCCTAGTCCAGATCAGGAGATAGATGTGCCAAAGCTGACTTTGAGCTTCATTTCCGCGTTCAATGAACGCGTCCAACCCTTGATGGACGGCACCATTCAACCAGAGGGTCTGGAGCTGATCCCTATCTATTCGCACCCCGCGGAGACGTTTTGGCGGCAGCTCAAGTTTCAGGAATTCGAGATCTCGGAAATGTCTCTGTCGTCTTACCTCATAGCTCGCTCCCGGGGCGCGGACATGGTGGCCTTGCCCGTCTTTCCAAGTCGACGCTTATTTCACACCGAGCTTGCAGTCCACCTCGACTCGGGCGTGAAAGAACCGGGTGATCTCCCTGGCAAGCGCATTGGCGTCGCTGAATACCAACAGACGGCCGCCCTGTGGACTCGGGGAATCCTGGAGCACGACTTTGGGGTGTCGCAATATAAAGTCGACTGGTACATGGAGAGGACCGAGGAGTTGAGCCACGGTGGAGCGACCGGCTTCACGCCTCCGCCCGGGATTTCCTTACACCGTGTCCCGCCTGACAAGAGCCTGGCGTCGATGCTGGTCAATCACGAGCTGGATGCGGCGGCTGTCAGTGGCCCGTGGGTGAGAAAAGCGAACGTAATGGATCGCTCGAACCGCATCCCTGGGACCGACGGAGACTGGAGCAGGGTCAAGCCCCTGTTCCCCGACCGTATTGCCGAAGGAGCACGTTTCTTCAAGAAGTATGGCTTTATTCCCGCAAACCATGCCTACATCATCCGAAGCGATATTCATCGGAAATATCCCTGGGTCGCCTTCAACCTCTACACCGCCTTTGTCAAAGCCAAGGCGTTGGCGCAGGAGAAACTGGCTGAGCGTATCCCTTCGGCCCTCTTTTTCGGCCGGGAGTATCTGGCCATGACCAGGGCCATCTTTGGCGACGACCCCTTCCCTTACGGGCTCAAATCCAACCGGCCGATGCTCGAGGTCATCATCGAGTACTCACACGAGCAGGGGCTGACGTCCAAGAAGATGAAAGTCGAGGAGCTGTTTGCGGAGAGCACACTCGACCTGTAGCGACGAGCGCTCCGCTCGCGACGAGAAACGCTATGGAATTCCTTCTGAGGAGAGAATCCTTCTGAAAAAATTCCCACATGGCGAAGCAAAAACAACTCGCTTGCCAGCACTTGGAAAACATCTCCCGTGAATGTCAATGAGTACAGGCGACTGCGGTACGAGTCATTGCGGTCGGCCGATCAATCGCGCAGGATTTGTCTGACCTGCCGCAAGCCGCTCGTAACATGCTATTGTTCACGAATTAGATCGTTTGATTCAAAACCCAGGTTCGTAATCCTCATTGACCCGCTTGAGGCAAACCGGAGCGTAGCTACAGGTCGAATGGCTCACCTGTGCCTTTCCAACTCATTGATGATCGAGGGAGTCGAATTTTCTGCAGACGATCAAGTTAACAGTATCATTAACGACCATCATTGTTATTCCGTGCTTTTGTACCCTAAGGCGTCGGCGATCAACTTATCCGACATTACCCGGGGCCGGCAGTTAACAGTCTTTCCTTCCAACCGGGAGCTTGTCATTTTTGTCATTGATAGTACGTGGAGGACCGCACGCAAGGTCATAAAACGCAGTGAGAATTTGCAAAGACTCCCGGCCGTTTGTTTCACCCCGCTTAAGCCGTCAAATTTTCGTATCAGAAAACAACCGGACTTGAAATATTATTCCACCATAGAGGCCATCCATTACGTCCTCGACATTTTGGGCGAGTACGATCACGGCACAGATTCTCGACCTCATGATAACCTTATGGAGATCGTTAATTTTATGATCAACCAGCAACTGAAGTACATGGCGAAAAACAACAAAGAAAAAATCATCTCCACTCTATCCTATCCATGCGCCTATCCACACGACAAGGTATAAATTCTTGGGACGGGGAACGTCTCTTTCACACAGCCCTTTTCTTTCGGTCAGCATAGAATCAGGTGGGTGGAGCCTCTAACCCCTGTTGCATGATCTCCAGTTCCGACCAGCGTTCGATGGCTTGCTCAAGTTCGTTTTGCTTCGCGGTGAGTTGGCCGAGTATGGGTTGGACTGCTTTGAAAGGTCGAGTGTAGAAGTCAGGATGGGCGGTCTGTTCTTCCAGAGTTGACTAATACAAACACAGTATGTAAGTTTACATTTCCTCGGTGGAAGGAGCCTTGAGACCGAGGGAAATGGGGGTGATTATTCCTACCGTTTGGGCCTGCACCAAGCCTCACGTTCGGTTCCCTCGTCCTTCAGTCTCTTTCTCCTCGGAATAGCCTCAATGGTGCAAATTTAAATACGTTTGTATTAGGTTGAATTACTTCCAGGTGAAGCTGCGAGGTCTGGGTAGACAAGTAGGGCAAAATGGCATAGAGGAAACCAAGGAAATTGTGCAGGAACGAGGGTTCATGAAATGGGCACAACGACACCGGCGCGTAAAACGAAGTCTGTCATCTAAAAAAAGGAGTTGACCATGCAGACGAACACGCAAACCCGAATCAAGCCCAAGGCCAAAGTCTTCTCCCTGAAGACACCCTACCTCTCTGCGGGCCGCATCACCTCGCTGGTGGCGGAGACCGACGGCCTCTGGATCCACACCAAGGTCAACGCCGAGGGTGGGGAAAACGCCGTGCACACTCACACCGACGAGGACCATGCCTTTGTCGTGCTTGAGGGCGAGGTGACATTCTTCGATGAAAATGGGAACGGGACCGTCCTGAAACCCTACCAGGGGATCATCATTCCCAGGGGGGCCTACTATCGTTATCTGAATACCGGCTCAGGAAATTTAATAGTCCTACGCGTGGGGGCGGGAAGCCGGTGTAAGGGCGGCGAAAAGAGCCGCATCGGCCCCAATGGACAAGCACTGCCCGGTCACTCAGCCGAGAACAAGCACGTTGAGGGTGTGCCGATTCCCGGCAAGTTTTTCGGTGAGTAGCCAGGAAACGGACGGGGGGTGGTCTAACAAGGCAGAGGCCCATTGACCGCGCTTGGAAGGGCTCGACCCGAGGGCCGGCCGTGTAGGCCTGTCAAGAACCTTATGAACTCATTAATAAAATGGTTGCAAGGAGGAGCAGGCTCTGTCAATTGAAAGCTCTGGACGTCCTATTCAATCTATTTTTTTCTAGGCACAACTGCCCAGGCTTCTATCTCGACAAGCATGTCTGGCAAGTCTACCCCTACTTCTCTGAGTAATGTGGCTGGTCTGGGATGTTCCCGTAAATCAGGCTCGTTCGCCTGAAAGAAGCTGTACATCTCGTCACGCATGTCAAAGACGTCCTCTCTTCTCTTTAGGTAATAACGGAACATGACGATGTTTTTCAGCGTGGCGCCCATCATCTCCAGATTATTCTTAATGTCCTCTAGTGCCTGACGTGTCTGTTCCTTTATGCTACCCACCACTTTACCTCTCCCAGCCCGTTCCTGATCGGGGGTTCTGCAGGGTGCGTCTTCAAAGGGATCCCTTCCCGTCGACCCGGAGAGGAAAAGAATATCCACGTCCCCTTTTGTTCTAAACCCTGTTGCCCAGTTCATCTTTTCCTTATGGTAGTGCGGCCAGAGCGTACCCCATTCATATTCGACTTTTTGTTCCTTTTGCAGTTCCATTGCTTTTCGGTTTGTAGCCATCTTGAAGCATCTCCTCTCTTTACTTGGCCAAGTTATCTAATCAAGGTCGTTTCATTTTAGAACCATTCTAGGTTTTGCTTTAACATCCCGCTCTAAACCAAAAAGGAATACCCATCACAGGTGAATTCTATTGTTATTTTTGCTTCCATACACTGGGCGCGAAAATCGCAAGACTGAGAGTCAGCAAAGCCACAGCACCGGCTGCAGCTGTGAGCGTAATGGCATTGATCGCAAAGGCGCCGGCCGTGCTCAAAAGCGCGAGCTTATTAAGAAATATGAGGAAAGGACCGTTAACAACGCGGAGCCCCAAGCGACCAAAATTATAAATCCCCATGACTCTGCCGCGCATATCCGAGGGAACATTTTCTAGGAGCATGGCGGTGGCCGAAGTGTTGTGAATCACTTGGAAGAAGCCGTACAGGAACAGGACAACTAAAGATAGGACGAATGAACGGGAAAGGGCAAAGACTGCCATGGAGATACAATAACCAAATATCCCTCCGAATAGCATTTTCCCCTTCCCTTGGACGTTTCCGACATAACTAAGCGTCACCACGCCGACTAACGCGCCAATTCCCATTGCGGTCATGAAATAGAGATAAGTGTAGCCTTTTGCGCCCATGCCAAAAACAGTGTCGGCATAAATCACTAAGAAAGGATCGAAGCCATTTCCAACAAGGACGCTAGGCACGATCGCAACGCAGATGGTAGCTAGAATAGATGTCTCCGTTTTCATGTGTTTTAAGCCCAGTTTAAACTCCTCGAATGCGCGACGCTGTCGAGGGGCTTCCCTCTGGGAGACGCGGATGACTGTGAGAAGCACAAAAATCAGCGGCAGGTATGAAACCGCGTTGGCAAAAAAACCAAAAGCTGCACCGAAGGTAACTAAAATTAGACCGCCGATCGGCTTGCCAATAGATTGGGTTGCAAAGCGTAGTGAGGAAGTCAGGGCGACACCAGACAAAAGATTCTCTCGCCCCACCATATCGTGGAGGAAAAGCTGGCGGCACGGATTGCTCATGGACCCCGACACACTGTGCAAGATCAGCAAACCTGCCATCCAGTACTGGTTCATAATGCCCATATAGGTAGTGACGAACATGCCCAAGGCCGCAACACACGCCCCAATCTCAGCCCAGATGATGAGTTGTTGGCGGTTAACGCGGTCTGCGATGCTTCCGGCTGGAATTGAAAGAATGGCAAACGGGACCCAGTGCATGAAAACCATCACCATGAGCCAGAAGACGGAATGGGTGAGTTCCCATATCAACCAGTTGCGCATCACATTTTCGATGTGCTCGCCTACATTGGAGAATATCGTCCCGAACCAGTAGTAGCGAAAATTGCGAACCTTGAGAATCGCGAATCTCGATGATCCTTTTCCGGGTGAGTCAGCACCTGAGTTTGATTCAGCCATTTCTGTAGTTCTATTTTTAAAATTAGGATTGTTCCGGAACTTAGATCCGGAGAGCCGACACGCTCAGAAGTTCTCCAGGTGTTTGTTTGGTCCCGGGTAGTTTCCACTCCTACCCGCTGCCACGTTTTCAGGGAACAGAGACATTGCCGGATGAAACGGAGAGACTCCGGGTTGTATAGGGTGGAAATTAGCCGATACCCGACTTATCTGTCAACCTAACGTCCTCGTCCACCACCTATGAGGCGGAAAGCAAAAAAGGGACAGGCTGGCTTTCCGGCTGAGACAAGGGGTTTATGGTTAGATGCAAGTCTGACTTGAGACCGTTCGCTGAAGATGTACGTTGCGGCAACACACAGCAACTGGTACCGGTCCTTCCGGTGTGTCGTGATTTAGGCGAGATCCACCTCCGGCGGCTCGATGGGACCCGCCTCTCTCGGGCTCTCCAGCCAAGGCTTGCAGCCAGGCCTTAGCCACGGAATCCGGTTTCCGAGCACGAGTCCGCCCCCTACGTCAGGCCGCGGTAGGTAGGCGGTTACGATCGTGTGGCCACTCGAGGTGGTCGAGGGTTGGCCCCATGGGCACGATGCCGGTCGGGTTATTGTGCCGCTGGCTGTAGTAGCCCGCCTTGATCTTGTTGAGATCAAAGGTCTCCGTTATCCCCGGCCACTGATAGAGCTCGCGTAGGTAGTTGGCGAGATTCGGGTAGTCTTGGATGCGGCGGATGTTGCACTTGAAATGGCTGTAGTAGACGAGGTCGAAGCGCAGCAGCGTCGGAAAGGCACGCCAGTCCGCCTCGCTGATGCGCTCGCCCGCGAGGTAGCGACGCTTGCCGAGTCGTTTCTCCAAGGTGTCGAGCCCATAGAACACTTTCCGCACCGCTTCGTCGTAGGCCTCCTGTGTCTTGGCAAAGCCGGTACGGTAGACGCCGTTGTTCAGATGCTCGTAAACAAAGTTGTTCATCTCGTCGATTTCGCCGCGCAGTCCCTCAGGGTAGAAGTCGAAAGTCACGTCCGTCCTTGCATTGAACGCCGAATTGAACATCCGGATGATTTCCGACGATTCGTTGTTGACGATCGTGCGGCGCTTCCGATCCCACAGTGTCGGTACGGTGACCTTACCCGTGTACCCCGGGTGTGCCGCCTTGTAAATCTGGTGCAGCCGGAAGATGCCGTCCGCGCACGGCTCAAAGTCATCGATGGCTTGCGAGTAGGCCCACCCCTCAATTTTGGGTCGGTCGGCGATCGATATGGAGACGATGTCATCGAGTTTCTTGAGCTTACGCATGATGATCGTCCTGTGCGCCCAGGGGCAAGACGGGGAAACGAAGAGGTGGTATCGTCCGGGTTCGGCCTTGAATCCTCCTTCGCCGGAAGGTCCCGGGCCTTCGTCCGCTGTGACCCAATGACGAAACTTGGAGGCCTCGCGGATAAAGTGTCCCCGACCGTCACTTAGGATAGTGGCGTTGTTGTCCCACTTGCCGTCGATCATAAGACCCATAGGATGATTCTCCTCATTTCTCTCTTTCTTCTACCAAAACCTCCGCAGGGAAAAAAGGGGACGTTCCGTCGATAAAAATTGGCGTCGGCGCTTCATTATTGTCCTAAGTTTACAATTTTTGTCTCGCTAAGGCCTTTTTTTCTCTGGTTCTGGGTTCCTCAAATTTCTATTTCTCTACCCTGTTGGGAAATTAACTGTCATAAATTCAAGGCATTTCGAGTCTGCCTTGAAAAATCACGCCTTTTGGCATAAGCATTGCTTCCACTCTCTAAAAATCCCTGAAAAATGGAGGAGTCATTATAATGACTTATGAATCCAGGGCAAAACGTAACGGGTCCGGTTCGATTACTGCCCCTATCGTTGTAGTTCGATCGCGAAAGGCCAAACTCAAACATCGCCGGACCCTCGTAAGCAGCAATCTGAGTATGAGTGAGAAAGAGTCGATAAATCCAATTAAATCAAGTAAGAGTGAGAGAGATTGAGTAGTCGGTAAGTGCCTGCGGCACGAATAAATCCGCCTCTTTCTGTCCCGTGCAATCTATTATAAGATAATGAGTCTTCATCACGCTAACTCAGATACATGTCTCCCCAGTTCCTCGCATGTCTCACCGCATTGTTGTTTGCCATTGCCAACATCACGGTCCGGCAGGGACTCAGGTATTCCACCCCGATCACAGCCACCTTTGTCTCTTTAACCCTTCACACCATCGTCCTTTGGGCGGCAGTTTACCTTACAGTCGGCATACCTAAGGTCGCCTTCCTTGCCGTATCTGCGATCTGTATTACGGGGATTCTGCAGCCGGTCATGCGCTTTTGCCACTATACGGGAATGGCAAAGATCGGAACCTCCAGGGCTGTCACCCTTCGGAATACCTACCCGGTTTTAAGCGTGCTGATCGGGATCACCATCCTAGGGGAATCCATAACCACACTGGGGCTCGTAGGGACAGGCTTAATCGTTATCGGGATTATCCTCACTTCTTGGAGGCTCGAGAAACAGTTCGCCACGTTTCACTGGTCGCATTTACTCTATCCGATAGGGACAGCCCTGATTACGGGCATCGTCCATCCGCTCAGACGCTATGCTCTGGTGATTTCCGACGAGCCGCTTTTCTTCGCCGCCCTTGTGGGACCGGTCTCGCTCATTTCCTTCGCAGCCTACCACGCTCTGCCGGTGGTCGGCGAGAAATTAGTCTGGAATCAAAAGGCCCTTCTGCCTTTTGCCTTCGGCGGCCTCTTCGAAACGTTGGCCGTTCTCCTGATGCTCATTGCATTTACGCTCGGACCCGTTGTGATCGTCTCCCCCATTGTGGCCACGACTCCCATCTGGACGCTTCTTTTTGCCGCCCTCTTCCTGCGGGAGGTCGAGCGCATTAGCCTGGCCAGCATCATGGGGGCCCTCTGTGTCGTCTTTGGAGTCGTCGTTATCTCCCTTGTTGACTAGCCCGCAATTCTCACCAGCCCACGGCTGCGTGCGCGCATCTACCCGAATCTATGGCGTTGCGCTCGGACAAAGGGCTCGACGTACTGTACAGTACGCCTGCGCGCTTTGTCTCTCGCGCGTCTTGTATCTCCGGGCATCTGCGCGCCCTCGCTTCGCGCTCCGGTAAGAAATGCGGGCTAGCTGTCACGGCCAAGAGGACATCAAATTATATCGGCCAGGGGGTTTGAAACCCCGCGGTCGGCCCAAGGGAAGATCTACGAGGGAAGAGCTACCACTTCTCCCCTTTGGAAACCCCATCGGTTACGTGCCCGCGGCAAGCCGCGGGGTATGCTAATAATCAAAGAAGAGGTGGCGAAGAGGCTGGCGCCCCGACGCTACTCTTCTTTTGCATATCAATAGTTCTTTCTGGTACAAGTCTCTTTTATGTTTGCGTCAATACGAAAACTTGTCGGCTCAGTCCGCGCGCTGGGTTCCGAGCGCTTGAGCCTGTTAGGCGTATTGACCTGCGGGCATATTGCCATCCACTGGTTTCAGCAAATTCTACCCGTGGTGCTCCCGTCCCTCAAATCAGGGCTGGGTCTCAGCGATGTTCAGGTCGGGGCGCTCACGTCATCCAGGCAGTTGGTGCAAGGAACTATGAATCTGCCGTCGGGCATGCTCGCGGACTCCTTGGTCAAGTACCGCGGCTTGATTCTAACTGCAGCCCTCTTGTTCATGGGAATGGCCTACCTTCTTTTGGGGATTACATCCTTTTTTGTAGTGGCCATCATCGGTGCAGGACTGGTCGGGCTAGGCTCTGCTCTATGGCACCCCGCATCCGTAGCTTCACTCTCCAACCGATTTCCGGAGCGTCGGGCAACGGCTCTTGCCGTTCACGGCATGGGAGCCACCTTTGGCGACACACTAACGCCTCTTGCTGTGGGGTTTCTGCTGACGGTTTTCCCTTGGAAGACTGTTCTCCAGTCGCAGATCGTTGTGGGCATCCTGTTGGGATTCCTGATCTGGGTTAGTCTGACAGGTTTTTTTAGGGACGATCATGCTCAGTCTATGCCTGCCAAGCAGATCCGTGAAATCGCCAGTTTGGCAAGAAACCCTGTGTTCATTGGAGTCTCAGCCGCCAGGGGTTTCATACAAATGGGCAGACTAATTATCCTGACCTTTTTGCCCATCTATCTTCAGGAGCACCTGGGTTACTCGACCTTTGTTCTGGGAGTTCACCTTTCTCTGTTGCACGCGATGGGCTTTGTCTCGCAGCCTATTATGGGTTATGTCTCGGACCGGTTTGGTCGCAAGACGGTTTTAGCGCCGTCATTCGTTGCACTGGGGATCTTATACGCTCTCTTAGTCGCTGCCGCTCCGGGTTTCCAGCTTGGCCTTGTTATCAGCGCCATTGGTTTATTTTTTTATACTCTGATGAACATCACTAACGTGGCGGTGATGGACGTAGCCGGTTCTAAAATTCAAGCATCTTCCTATGGCCTGACCTCGTTGGTGACTCAGCTCGTTGTATTTCCAACTCCTGTAGTGGCAGGATATCTTATCGGAGGATATGGTATTTCTTCTGCTTTTATCATGGCGGCTGTATTTGCGTTCCTCGCGGCGCTCACTATAGCCCCCCTAAAGTTGTACAAAGGAAGTCAAAACTAATCGGCGTGAGGAGTCGAATTTTTCTGAAATAATTCCACC
>JAPUHZ010000057.1 GCA_027297485.1 Deltaproteobacteria bacterium | reverse complement strand
CTGGCGTAAAGGGAAAATCTTGGGCCAAAGGATGAGGTGCCTAACAGTCGCTTGAGCCGACTGCAAGACCATAAGCGGCTCAGCTCACAGTTCTGTCCAGTTCTGAGTAAGTATAGCTAGGAGATTTCCCCAAACTTCGGAGTAAAAACCAGCTCTCTGAAGCCAGTGTATTTTTGCTGTAGTGTCTAATTTGGTGGGATCTCACTCCCGCTGGAATGACTGGTCGGAAGAAGCGGCGGTTCACATCGGGCCGCCGTTTTCACTTCTAGCGACCCGTAGGACGCAATTCATTAGCTCTTTAATTGAGTCCTGGGGGTCTGACACCGATGGCTGACTCATAATGTAACCCTCCTCGGTCCATCCGATGACCAGTTTTTTGTAGGTTACATTCTAGATGATTCAATATGCTAGCTTGACATAGTCGCTCACCATTGGCTATATTCCGGTAGTTAAAACGGGGAATTCCGAAATTCCTTAAGGGTGAGGGACGAGAAAAAGCCCTTAACGAACAATGAGACGGAGGTGGCTGTAGAATGGCGAGTTTGGAAAATTCTCGACAGATACTAGATGGTTTAAAGGAAGTGGGAATCCAACTAGTAGCAAGTGTACCTGACATCAATATCATGCATCTAATAAACCTACTATACGAAGATAAAGACATTACCCATGTACCTGTGGGGCGAGAGGAGGAGGGCATTGGAGTTTGTACAGGTGCCTACCTGGGCGGAAGGCGACCGGCCATGTTGATGCAGAACGGCGGACTCATGAATAGTTGTAACGGGCTCACTACCACCGCCCTTCAGTTTGGTATCCCCGTGCTTCTCCTCGTTTACTATGCGGGTGATATGGGAGACAACGCTTTTCACAGGCTCGGACTTTGTACTGAACCCGTGCTGCAGGGTCTAGGAATAAAGTATACGATCATGCGTGATCTAGCACTAGTAAAGAAGCAAATTGTCGGAGCCATGACTGCGGCCGAGGCCTCCAAGCGCCCAGTGGCCTTGCTTCTGACGCGGGCCGTTTTGTAAAGAGGGCTGTTATGAAACGATACGAGTGTCTACAGGCTATTGCTCCCATGATGAAGGATGAGCTGTTTGTCACAACGGCAGGGGGAGCTACTTCTGAGTGGAACGGTGTTAGGCCCAGCGATGCCAATATACAGGTAAAAACCCTTGGGCTTTGTTCTTCCATTGGTTTGGGTCTAGCCATCGCTCTGCCTCATCGTAAGGTGTTTGTTTTCGATGGCGATGGGGCTCTGTGGATGAACCTCGGATCTCTAGGTACCATCGGCCTCCATCAGCCGAAAAATCTTATCCACATTTGTTGGGATAACCAACAGTATGAGTCCTCTGGAGGGGAGCCTACCGTATCCACCGCGGAAAAGATCGACTTTGCCGGCGTTGCCAAGGCAGCTGGAATTCAGAACTCACGCAGCATAACCACTGTGGAGGAGCTCAAAGAAGCGGTGAGTTACGCCTTAGGCCATGAAGGACCACACTTCATTTGGGCCATCATTGAAGCGGGGAGGACACAAGCTCCTCCGCTGCGTTATGACGAGCTAGAGAACAAATATCGCTTTATTCGCAATATTGAGGAGAGCGAGGGTACGACTATTCTGCGGGTTTCCTTGGGCCAGAGCTACGAGCAAAAGCCCCGTAAATGAGTAGGTGGCTACTATCCTGCTGCGCTACCCTACATTTTTTATTCTAGAAGAAGCCCAAGTGGTTTTGCCAGCTCGTTTCCCGCCTTTACACAACCGCCGATTCGCTAAGCCTGCGGCTGAGGCTATGACATTTCTGTCAAACCCTATTAACTACCACCCTGACATTTTCACCTTGATGTTAACCTGGCAAATTGACGTTGCTATGGCACGGTTATCTGGTTGATTGACATAAAAGATCCATGTGGAGTATTGTCTCTCCGAACTATTAGTATGGAGTCAGCCCTCTCTCTGCCGGAGCGGCTTTGGGCTCTCGAAAATAGGTTGGTCATTGGGACAATTTCTAGGCCAATGGAGGAGAAGCGATGAAACGAGCATTTTGGAAAAAATGTTTCTTAGCCTTATCCACGCTCCTACTAATCGGAGCGATGGGGATGGTTCCACTTGCGGAGGCAGAGAACTGGCGGTTCGGCGTCTCCAAGCCGGGCGGGGCATGGTATCCCATCGGGAGTGCCATACAGAAACTGGCCCGGGATCAGTACGGGGACCAGGTGACCCTCGACATCGGCGGTGGGCTGGCCAACACATTGAATGTACTAAGTGGCAAGATTGACGTTGGTCTCGCCTTAGCCCCAACGGTTGTCGATGCACTCAAAGGACGCGGAAAATTTAAGGGGAAGGACACCTCAGACCTGAGACTTGCCGCGGTTCAATATCCCCGGGAGATGTTCTGGGTGGTCTGGGCCGATTCGGGCATCAAGAGCTGGCAGGACTTGAAGGGAAAGAGGGTCAACGCCATGCCCAAGCGATTTTCCGCGCAGGCGTTGAACATCCAGATGCTCAGTGCCCTGGGAATGTCCTATAAGGATTTCTCCAAGACGCTGCACCTGGGATTCAACGACGCAGTTTCGCAGATGAAGGACAATCACATCGATGCCTATTTGGGGCCCGGGGGGAGAAAATTCGCTCCAATCATACAGCTGGCAGCGCATAAGCCAATCCGCATCCTCCCCTTCTCCAAAGAGGACGTTCGCAAGATGAAAGCGGTTCAGCCGGCACTGATCGAAGTGGTGATGGATAAGAAGTACTATAACCAACCGAAGGACTTCCGAGTCGTCCAAAGTTACCAGATCATCCTGACGAACAAGAACGTACCTGAAAAATTGGTCTACAAGGTGGCCAAGCTGATGTACGGAAACCTCGATTACATGAGAAAAGTCAACAAGAGTTTCAATAGGGTGTCTGCCAAGGACGCAGCACAAGACCTGGGAATCAAGCGCCATCCCGGTTTGACGAGATACCTCAAAGAGGCGGGCGTACTCTAGCCGCTTTTGATAAACGGCTTGAATAACTACGGGGCCGATGCCGAGGCGCCGGCCCCGTAGTTTCATCCTAAAAAAAAGTTCCTAAGTGGACGTCTCTTCTGTCCTCGCTCTCTCCTTGTGGAAGGGCCAACCAAGTTTGAACTGGACATCAATCTTAAGACCGCTAGGCGCTCGGGATCACGATTCTGCCGTCCGTGCTGTATCGGGCGGATATAGTCATTAAATAGCCAACGGTCTACATGGCCAGTTCCTTGCTGTTTTGTTGCATGTGCCTAATTCGACCGTCCAAGACGCAATTCAATAGCTCTTTAATTGCGTCCTGGGGGTCTAAAACCGAGCAAACCCAGTCCCAGAGCGGGTTCCAGCCCATTTAGAATTGACTCATTTTCGCC
>JAPUHZ010000056.1 GCA_027297485.1 Deltaproteobacteria bacterium | reverse complement strand
TTTTTCATCAATTTACCGGTTAGGCCTCTTAGTCATGAAGGGATGAAGGCGCAACCTCAAGTCCATGAAAAAAATCCTGATTATTGACGAGTCTCAGGCCGTTCGAGAGACCCTTGCCCTAATATTGGGTCGAGATTTTGTAGTTCTCCAACGTCCGCTCCTGTCAAAGGATAATATTGCCTATCCCGGTGAGGAAGTGGATCTGCTGATCTGGGGGCTTTCCCCCGGACTGGGGAGAGAGTCTCCTTCCCCTTTAAAAATTGCTTCCCAGGTTCCCTTCCCTGTCCTGTTCCTCGTTGACTCCAGATCCGCTGTGGATCTTTGGGAGGGCCAAGGGAGAACGGATTGCTTGGCAAAACCCTTTAACCCCTACGAATTAAATGAAAAAGTAAGGCGGCTGTTAGTCCATCGCGACATCTCCTCAGAGAGCCAGGCCCTGCCCTCCCCGGGAAAAAATAGAGCCAGCCGCTATCTTGATTTTCCCTATGTTCCCGCTTCTACTTCCGCCTTGGCTAAGAGATATGCCCTTACGTCGCTTCCCATACTCATTCATGGAGATGTGGGATCCGGCGTGGAACGAGTGGCTCGAGCCCTCTACTCTTTAAACGAGAAAGCAGGAGCTTGGATCTCTGCCTATCCTGTAGGGATGACCAAGGACACCCTTCTTGGGCTGATCGCTCAGTTATCCCGGAAGGAGAAAGGGTCTCCCCAGCGACTTACGCTTTTTCTCAATGGCCTAGAGATTCTACACCCTTTGGCCCAGTCCTCTCTCCTAGATTTTCTGGAAGAGGAAGAGGAAAGAGGGAGGCAATTTTGGATTCTCTCCAGCTCCCGCGTGGATCTATTAGAGAAGGTCTATCGGGGAGAGTTTCTTGATCCTCTTTATTATCGTCTGGCAACGTTGACGCTTCGGCTTCCACCTCTCCGGGAAAGGCGGGATGACATACCCTCTCTGGCTGCCTGGTTGGCTGAGGAATACGGTGAGCGTCTTGGTCTTGGAAAGGCGAGTTTTTCTCCCGAGGCCATCGATCGGTTTTGTAACTATCTTTGGTTCGGGAATACAAACGAAATGGAGGCCGTAATTGCTAGGACGCTAGCCGTCCACAGAAAAGGTATCATAGAGGCCCGCGACCTGGTTCTGGGTATCGCGGATGAGAGACAATTCCCTTTACGTCCTCTCGCTGAGGAGGAACCTGTTTCTGAAGAGAAAGGGGAAAAGGAAGCCTCCAGCGTTCCGGCTCCAGAGGAAAAGGAACTGCCTGCGGTTTCCAAGGTGGGCAATGGTGACTTTCCGGATATGAGGGTTTTTATCAACGAGCTGGCCCACGAGTTGAAGAACCCTATGGTTACAATAAAAACCTTCGCTCAACTCTTAGGAGGCAGGTTCGACGACCCCGCCTTCCGTGCCCGTTTTCAAGAAACGGTTAGCAGCGATATCGTGCGGATGGATAAATTATTGGAAACCTTACTCGATTTTTCCCGGTTCAACCATCCCGTCATTGAGAAGATTCTTCTCTATGAGCAATTGCGTCGAGTCTTAGAGGAAACCCTCCCCGAGTTTAGCACAAGGGAGGCAACCATATGTTGGGGGAGAAAGGGAGAAAACGGAGAAGTCTTTGCTGACGAAGCGCAGCTCCGCTACGCGTTTAAAAATGTCCTTTGGACGGTCTTGACCCAGGTTAAGCCGAAGGCTGAAATCGAAATCGATGTGGAAGGGGAGGGAAGAGTAACCGTTGCCTACGTTCGAGAAGGGGGGCAAATAGGGTCGTTCACCCAGTATCTTGATCATTCTTCAACGACGATGGAAGAGGAGGCCTTGCCATTACGGATTCTTCTTGCAAAGATCCTGCTAGAAAGAAGTGGGGGTGGGATCCAGGTCAACTATCTCGATGGAGGGAAAGTGTTGATCAGAACGGAACTCCCAGTCCGTTAACCAGGGCCTTAAAAGAGATATGAGTCAACCATCCCTGCTGATTGTCGATGATGAATCCGGCGTGAGGGAATCCCTTCGCATTATTTTCGGTAAGGACTTCCGGGTCTCAGAAGCGAAATCCAGTGAGGAGGCGATCCAGAGGGTTCGCGAGGAAAGGCCCGAGGTCATTCTGCTGGACATCCTTATGCCCGGAACCGATGGTCTCGAGATCCTCAAGCAAATCAAGGCCATCCATCCTGAGGGTCAGGCTGTTATGCTGACCGCGCTGAATACCGCTCGCACGGCATTTATGGCAAAGGGATCCGGGGCCTTTGATTATGTCACGAAACCCTTTGATGTGAACGAACTACGCCTGAGAGTGAATCGGGCATTGGAGAAGATTCAGCTCTCCAGAGAACTGGAGCGACTCAGGGAAGAGCTGGGACGGAAATATGGTATCGAAAACATAGTGGGAAAGTCCAAGCCAATGCTTGAAATTTTTAAGGTCATAAGTCTGGTGGCAAATAAGAAGACCACGATCTTGATTACCGGTGAGAGCGGGACTGGAAAGGAGATCATTGCCCGTGCCCTCCATTATAACAGCGATCGGCGTACTAAGCCGTATGTAGTGGTCAACTGTGCCGCCCTGCCAGACGCGCTTATTGAGAGCGAGCTTTTCGGTTATGAAAAAGGGGCTTTCACCGACGCCCACCAGAGAAAAATCGGACATTTTGAAATGGCACACGGTGGAACTCTTTTCCTCGACGAGATTGGAGAGCTCAATTTAGGAACCCAGACTAAGCTCCTAAGGGCTATTGAGACAGAAACCTTTACTCGTCTTGGAGGAACCGAGGAAAGCAAAGTCGATGTCCGGATTATCGCCGCAAGCAACCGAGAGCTTGAGAAGCTAGCCAAGGTCGGAGAGTTCCGCGCCGATCTCTTTTATCGGCTCAATGTGGTTTCCATACGTCTTCCACCCCTGAGAGAGAGAAGGGAAGATATTCCTCTGCTCCTCGATTATTTCCTCAGGCTTAAGGCTGAGGAAAACTCTGGGGCTCCTAAGACCCTCTCGCCGGAAGTGGTAGATTGTTTTATGTCCTATCCGTGGCCTGGGAATGTTCGGGAACTAGAAAACCTCATCGAGCGACTCACGATTTTATCGCCTCGTGAGACCATCACGCTGCAGGACCTTCCTGAAGGAGTGCATGGTGGGGATCAGACGGTTTCTCTAAAAGAGGATGTGCTCAAGGGGTCTCGTCCACTGAGTGATGCTGTGGATGAATTCGAACGCGAGCTTATATTGAGAGCGCTTAAAAAGACTGGTTTCAATCGAACCAAGGCGGCGTCCTTATTAGGAACGAGCAGGAGGATTCTCCGCTATAGGATGGAAAAACTTAAAATCAGCGAGGAAAATTAATTCCAAACCACACAAAACTGTCCGTGTAATGGGCACTTTTGTTCTCCCCCCATTTTTTTCGTATAAAATCACAACATGTGGTATCTCATCAGTCTGATTCCCACCATATATAGTTGATTTAGATCAACTTATCAATCCTTTCCGGTGCTTTGTTTTTTCCCGATCAAGTTTTAAATATTCTTGGAATTCCACTAGTTAGAACGGTTTGTCTAATGGCATGTCAATTGCGTCTAGTCCTTTGTGTTTGTCTGTAGCGATTATGGTCGATAAAGCCAATATTCTTGTTGTGGACGATGAAATGGGGCCCAGGGAATCCATGAAGATGATCCTGCATCCCTTTTATAACGTCTATGCGGCGGAAAGCGGAAGCGATGCGATCGAGCTGCTCGGTCAGAATGCTATTGATCTGGTTACCTTGGACCTGAAAATGCCGGGGCTTCCCGGGATCAAGGTTTTGGAAAAGGTAAAACAGCACGATCCTGATATAGAGGCGATTATTATAACCGGTTACGGCTCTATGGATACGGCCGTTGAAGGATTAAGGCTGGGCGCGTTCGATTATATCGCCAAGCCATTCGATGTGAACCATATCTTGTCCCTAGTGAAATGCGCCTTGGATCGCAGGAACGCCAAATTGAAGCTCAGGAATCTCAAGACGGATTTCTTGGCTAATGTCTCTCACGAACTGAGGACCCCCCTTAGTGTAGTGGTAGGTTTTGTTCATCTTCTTTTGGATCAGGTGCTCGGCGAGGTTACCGAAGAGCAAAAGAAGGTGCTTGAAAAGGTCTATCGAAACTCCGAAGATCTTCTCGAGCTTATCGATAATGTACTCTGGATGACCTCTCTTGAAGCAGGGGATTCCTCGCAGATCAACGAAGAATTTGATATCGGGATGATAGTCCCGGAAACCATAAAGAGACATGAAAAGGTATTACAAGATAAGGGGCTACGTCTCTCCATAGAGTTGCCCGTCGAGGGAGTCCATGTTATCGGCGACCGCACAAAGATAGAGAGAATATTTCAAAACCTTTTCAGTAATGCAGTTAAGTTTACTTTGCAAGGGCAGATCACGGTTAAAGCCCATCCTTCCGCGGACGGAAAGAAGGTTGAAATCGAGATCATTGACACCGGAATAGGAATTCAGAAGGACCAGCTTGACGCCATTTTTGAGCCTTTTCACCAGGTAGACAGTTCTCTCAAGCGACCGTTTTCAGGTTTGGGGCTTGGGCTGACCGTGGCACGTCGAATGATTGATCTTCTCGGAGGTGTCCTTGAGATAGAAAGCGAACCCGGTGTTGGGACCCATGTCCTGTTGAGACTCCCGTCTTCATCAAAGGCCTTGGAGAACGTTATCTCCGATCAAAGGCGTTATGGTTGAAGAGTGATAATTTGGGTGTCGCAATGGCAACGAGATCCATTACCTTTCGATAAGCCCCCCAGCTAAGCAGGTGCCGACGGTGAAGCAGGGGAACTCCCCACGGGCGATTGGCAGGTTCATGGAAATAAAGCACCATTAAACAGGATGATATTGAAGAATTCATATCGTAACTTATCCTCCAGGAGCATAGGGTGCTCTGAGATCGTAATGCCCTTTCGTCCTTTCATCTTTGTTTGTCTATCGTAGACCGTGTGGGAAGCTATCTTACCGGTCCGGCACGTAAACGTAGCCATCCATGAGGAGGCGGGCGGTGCGGGCCAGGGCGGCCTTTGTGAGTTCGAGGTGACCGTTCTTTTCTTTGGTCTCAATCTCCACTTGGATCGTGCCGGAGGGATGACCGATCCTTACGCTAGGTGGGTTGCTGTGTTGGGCTTGGCGAAAAATCTCGTTCACCACCGTCCCCTCGATCTTAGCGGCAGCGCCAAGACAGACCGCACCGGTTACCGCGTAGGCCTTGTGCAGCTTCTGCAAGGCAGTCATCCACGCAATGATATCAACCTCTGAGGCATTCACCATTCCTTTTGGCGTTAGATAGGAGGTAGGCGGTGACACCAAGGCGATCTTAGGGACACCGGGACTCAAGCGGGTGGCCTCTTCTTTTTTGGCAATCCCCATGATCTCCGCCACCACTGACCGGACCTCCTCGCATTTCTTGAGAAGAACGCCGTTGCCGGATATCTCTTCTAAGGTTTCGTTGCCTAGAAGACCTAAATCCGAGGCCTTGACAAAGACAAAGGGGTTTGCCGCATCCACCATGGAGACAGCGAGAGTCCCGATGGTCGGAAATTTGATCTCCTCCTGGACCTTCCCTGTGGGTAATAGTTTCCCCGTTACAGCGCCACCCGAGTCGATAAAGTCGAGAAGAATTTTGGAGCCGCTTCCTGGAACGCCATCAATCCGGAAACTCCCCTCGCTGAAAAACTCCCCATCGCGCACGTGAAATTCCGCCACGATCACCTTTTTTGTGTTCGTATTGTAAATACGTGCTGTGGTTATCGGTCCCTTTGGCTCAATTAAGCCCCGCAACAGTGCGAAGGGGCCGACGGCAGCAGAGGTATTGCCACAGTTTCCGGTGTAGTCAATTACCGGACCGGCGATCCCCACATACCCGAAAGTGTAATTGATATCCGTATTGGAAATGGTAGGAGGGCCGATATAGGCCACCTTGCTGGTCAGGGGATCAGCTCCGCCCAGCCCGTCGATCTGGCGTAGATCCGGACTGCCAAAGGCGGCAAGGATCACCTGGTCCCTCTCTTTAAGATCTTGAGGCAGGTCCTTCTCTAAAAAAAAGATGGGCTTACTGGTCCCGCCTCGGTATATGGCACACGGGATTTTCATTCTACAATCCTCTGCTTCCCGGAATAGTAACCATTTCTCCCTTTTGGCACAAAGGGCAATTTTCAGGGCGATAGGAGGTGGCTTCGATAGTGAGGAGCGGGTGATAAGGCTGGCTGAAATGAACCTTTCCCCCGCTTCTCTCGACAATAGAGCCGATGCCTACCACGGTCCCTCTATATTTCTCTACGACCTCTATTGTTTCTCGGACCGAGCCGCCCGTCGTAACCACATCCTCCACCATGAGCGCCTTTTCATTCGGTTTGATTTCAAAGCTGCGATAGAAAATAAGGTTCCCATTTTTTCTCTCTGTGAAGATAGAGCGGCAGCCCAAGGCCTTGCCGACTACATGGGAGAGGATGATGCCGCCTACTGCGGGTCCCACAACCACGTCTACCTTTTTGTTGTGGAAATGGTCAGCGATTTTGGCGCCGATCCGGCTTGCATATTCCGGGTACTGGAGGACTAGGGCGGATTGAAGGTAGCTGTCTGTGTGCAGGCCTGAGGTGAGCTGAAAATGGCCTGTTTTGAGGCCGCCGGTTTTCTTGTAGATCTCCAGAATATCACTATTCACTAGGCCGCTTCCCTTTTTTTCCTTCCCTGAATCACCCGGTAGACCCGCTCTGGCGTCAGGGGCAGATCGTAAATCCTTACCCCCAAGGCATCAGCGACGGCATTCCCAATAGCAGCAGGCGTGGGTGCCAACCCAGGCTCACCTAATCCCTTAGCCCCGTAGGGCCCCTCTGGCTCCGCGCACTCGACAATGATCGGAATCATTTCAGGGAGGTCCAGAGAAGTAACCAAGTGATAGTCTAAGAAAGAGGGGTTACGGACCTTGCCTTTCTCATCGATGACCTGTTCCTCGTGTAACGCAGCCCCGATCCCCATGGCTAGTCCCCCCTCGATCTGTGCCTCACAGTTGAGTGGGTTGATGGCTTTTCCTACGTCGTGGGCTGCGGAGATGCGGAGAATACGAACCCTTCCGGTTTCCTCGTCCACCGTTACCTCGGCAGCCTGAGTAGCGTACATATAAAAGGCCGAGGCGTGATCGCTGTGTCCCGTTTCCAGATCCAGGTCCTTTCCTGTCTCGTAAGTATAGGATCCGTCGCCTCGAAGGACTCCATCTGTCCCGAGTTTTCTGCGGATCACCTCGCCGATCGGTAGACCCATTTCCGGATGATCCTTGAGAGAGACCTTGCCGTCGCAGAAGAGGAGATCCTCCTTGTGTGACTCGAGCATCGGACTGGCCATTTCCGCAAGCTGCTCGCGGGCATGGACGGCCGCCCGCCTCACGCCATTGCCCATGTGGTACGTGCTCCGGCTTGAGGTGGTTGAGGCGTCGAAGGGAATGGCATCCGTGTCCAGCGGTGCCATATCAACTTTGTCGATGGGCACCCTCAGTTCTTCGGCTGCCACCTGGGAAAGGATCGTGTTACATCCCTGGCCGATCTCGACTGTCCCTGCCAACACCGTGACTTTCCCTTTGCTGTCCACCAGGACCGCGGCAGTAGATGTGGTTGGGGTCCGCGTGGGCTTGGAGATGCAGGCAATTCCCTTTCCCCTCTTAACCTTTGATCCTTTCGACCCTTGATCCTTTTTTCCCCATTCGATAGCCTCGGCCGCCTTGGTGAGTGTTTCCTTAAGCCCCACGCTGTGGAGTTGTTCTCCCCAGTAAGAGAGATCCCCGTCCACATAGACGTTTTTCAGGCGGAACTCGAGCGGGTCCATCCCCAGGCTGAGCGCGATCTCATCGACGTGCGACTCGATCGCGAAGACGGCCTGCGGCTCACCCGGCGAGCGCATGTGGCCGCCCGGCACCGTGTTCGTGTAGACGTGCGTCGACTCGATCCTCGTGCTCGGCGTCCGATACGGACCTACGGCCTGATTGGCGCCGCCGATGATCCCCCGCGGCTTGAAGCCGGCGTAGGCGCCGGCGTCGACGAAAAACTTTACCTCGTGGGCCATGATCGTGCCGTCCCGCTTGACGCCGGTCTTCAGCCGGATGATCGTCGAATGGCGCGGATTCGCCGCCATGAACTCCTCGACGTACTCTGACACCATACGCACCGGCCGGCCCGTGGTTTTCGCCAGGTAGTAGGCGATCGGCAGGTCCGCTGGCGTCGCCTTGCCGCCGAAGTCGCCGCCGATGTAGCTGTGGTTGACGACGATGTCCTCCTCCGGCACGCCGATCGCCGCCGCCAGCGCCTCGCGCAGGTTGTACGGCGCCTTGCTGCAGGCCCAGACCTCCACCCGGTCGCCGCTGAGGTGCACGAGCACGTTGTGGGGCTCCAGATACGCCTGGTGGACGCGCGACGTGTGGTAGGTGTTCTCGACGATCAGGTCCGCCGCCGCGAAGCCCGCGTCGACGTCGCCTCGATCGGTGGACGTGTGCGAGTAGGCGTTCGTCGGTTTCTCCAGGCTGCTGCCGCCCGTGTAGCTGCCGAACTCCGGATGGAGGATCGGCGCGCCGTCCGCCAGCGCCTCGAAGGGCTCGAATACGGCCGGCAGCTCCT
>JAPUHZ010000055.1 GCA_027297485.1 Deltaproteobacteria bacterium | reverse complement strand
CCACCACGACCGTCTTGCCCTTGAGATCGCATCCGACATAATCTAAGAGCTTCATAATACCCATGGGGGTGCAGGGCTTGAAACCTTCCCCACCTAGAAGCAGCTGCCCTTGACTGACAGGGTGAAACCCATCGATGTCCTTCTCAGGCGAGATCGCCCTAAGGACTCTCTCCGTGCTGAGGTGGGTCGGCAGAGGGAGTTGAACCAGAATACCGTGGATCGCCTTGTCTCGATTCAGGGTGTGAATGAGAGAGATGAGCTCGTTTTCCGGGAGGGCCTGGGGGAGCAGATGCTCCCTGGATTCGATCCCAACCTCTTTGCACGCCCTTTCCTTGTTCCTGACGTAAAGGTGTGAGGAAGGGTCGTCTCCCACCAGGACCACTGCCAGTCCGGGAACGATCCCCCCCTTCTGCTTGAGACCACCGACCTCCTCTTTTACCTGATTTCTAACCTCTCGAGCAATTGCCTTGCCGTCAATAATCATTCCCATGATCTTCTACATTCTAAGGTGTAAAATATGTACAGGGAAACGAACCTCGAAAACGACCCATCCGCCTTAACACGCAGTCCGGTAGAGGTCAATAATTTTTTCAATGGAATTCTCTTCTCAGGGCGCCTGGTAAAAAGCCCGGAGAAGAGATCTGATTAGCTTGCGCTTTTAAGAACCAGGCAGATTGACGGTAGCCACTACCAATCGTCTTTTACGGGCCATGCTATCCCTCAGATATCGCAGCGACCTCCCACCAATTTCGGTCCAGGTCACTAAATAAAAATGAGACTTTTCCGTTGTTTTTCTCTATATCCTCAAGTTGCGTAATCCCAAGCTCTTTTCCGCAGCGGGTGAATTCCAGATGCGATTCCTCCACGTCCTCCGGCGAGGCTACCTTTAAGGTAAATCGATTGGAGAGGGAAAGGTACCGGCGTCTCCTGCCGGGAAGAACCACGATATACCAAGGCGTTGATGGGTGCCTGATATACACGGACATCCTGCCGCCGCCAACGATCTCCAGGCCAAGGACGTCCCGGTAAAACCGCTCGCTCGCCTTCTTGTCATCACACTGAAGCGTTCCATGGGACATAGCCTGGGGGATATATCCTCGCTCCGGAAAGCAGTCTTCTGCGATCCGGGTTTTCCAGGGTGGGGCCGCAATCCTCCGACCCTCAGCAAGCGCCCGCGGATCATAGTACTCGATCTCTAAATCGTTTCCCCCCGGCTCTTTAAAATAGATGGAATAAGCGAAATGGCTTTCATGAGGCTTCGTAACATGCTGAATGCGGTACTTATCCCTGTGCTTATTAATATAATTCCAAGCGGCGTCTACTTCCTCTTTGTTTTCCACCCTAAACCCGTAGTGATTGTTGTGTGGCTTGTCCGCCGCCTCGGGTCCAGCCTCGTGAACTACCAGAAGCCAGTCCGTATTCGGATGCTTCAAGACAACCTGACCTTCTTTTCTTTCGACCACATCAAGAGCCAAAAGGTCCGTAAAGATTGGCAGGCTGTCATCTATTGACCGACACTCGTAATGACCTTCGGTTAATCCGACCGGCTTAATCATAATCTCTTTCCCTTCGCTTTTTTACGCATCATATGGTTCGAAAAAAAATGTAAATAAAATCATGGGGCCTGTCAAGCTGCTTTTACCTCACCCCTGTTTTACCTGGGTCTTCTCGTAGGCCAATCCTGTCCCGTAATTGGGCCACTTTTCCACCAGGTTGTCATGGCAATTTTCCAACCAATAGTTGGCCAAGTCAATGCCGCGGGGAAACCAAACTCCAGCGTGGCCTTTGGCATAGCGGTAAAATTCCCTGAGGATTATCGCCCGGAAGGGTCGGCCGATTAAGAACGGATGGAGTCCGAGACTCATAAATCCAGGATAATCTCCTCCCTCTTCATAGATCCAATCAAAGTGGTCCTTCCAAATCTGGAGCAGCTCCCGTGGGGTCCTCCCAGCATCAGCGCGGCCTGTCCTGTGGTCCGTCATCCAGACTCCATAGGAGGTGAGCACGAGCTCTCCACGACCTACTTTAAGAACGTAGGGTAGATCTTCGTGCAGGAAGCACATCCAGTATTTATAACCGAGATCGATCAAAATTTTTGGCGTGTCGTCTGTTGGCCGTTCCCCTGGCATGATGAAGCCCTGCGGCTTGAAACCCAGGACCTTCTGGAAGGCGTTGACCGTTCGCTTGATATCATCGCGTTGCTCCTTCTGGGTCATCATGTAGGCATACTCGTGCCGCCAGTTCTCAGAGCAAAGCTCGTGCCCCTCGGCCACGATCAGTTTCATCATGTCAGGAAAGGTCTCTACTGTGTGACCGTTAACGAAAAAACTTGCCTTGATCCCTTCCTGGCGTAGAATCTCCATGACCCGATAGACCCCCACCCTCTCTCCATACTGGCGATCCGTAATCGAGCAAATATCACGTTTAAACTTGGCGTTGGAAGGCAATCCCTTGCGAAACTCCGATTGAAGAGATTTTCCCGTCCCGAGATTATCCGGCCAACTCTCCGTAACAACGCAAGTGGTTATGGCTATCCTTGCATTGTTGGGCCATCTAATGGGCTTCCTTCTAAACATCATTGATCCTCCATTCCTAGCCATCGCTGATAGACGTTGCATGGACGCTTAACAAACCGTGGAATCTGTGTCAATAAGGCTAAGGAAGTGGATGCTCAACAGGCTGGTGTCTTAACC
>JAPUHZ010000054.1 GCA_027297485.1 Deltaproteobacteria bacterium | reverse complement strand
GGATCCTAAGGGACGTGTCGGGGTGTCCTGGTCGATGAAACCTCAGAAAGTCAACGAGGAGGATGAGCATTTGACGGCCTCCTTGGATGAGAGGCTGGAGGCTGCGCGACGTTGCCAGGAGGCAGGATATAAGCTGGGTTTTCACTTTGATCCCATGATCGAATACCCAGGTTGGGAACAAGACTATCAGGGGATGATCGAGAGAATTTTTGCACTTGTGGACCACAAAAGAGTTGCGTGGATCAGCATGGGGGTCTTGCGTCAGACCCCGAACCTAAAACGGATCATGCGACAGAGGTTTCCCTCGACCCGTCTCCTCTCTGGGGAACAGGTTCTATGTCCAGACGGCAAGATGCGCTATTTCCAGCCCTTGCGAGTCCGCATGTACCGGAACGTGCTCCGTTGGATCCGCGAGGCCTCGCCTACGGTTTTTGTATATCTGTGCATGGAATCGAAAGAGGTCTGGCAACAGGTGTTCGGATTCTCCCCAAGCTGCGAGAGGGAACTGGGCAACCAGATGGCCCACCACTGAAACTGCACGGCTTTAGCAGGATCCTGAAAAACTCCCCGTTTACCCTTCGACAAGCTCAGGGCGAACGGGGCAGGTGTTGAAAACATTACTGATTTTCCGGTCATGTGAGCCCGTCAAAGCATGAAAAATCGTTTTCCCGCACCCTGTTAGGGTGGTCATGAAGGCAATCTACGTATTCATCACAGTATTCATCACAAAAAACTACAGCAGCGAGCAACTCGTACGTTTGAAGCCCTTCTTCCGCTTGCGAATCCTAGGCAAACCCCAATAGCTTTGGTTCTCTGACGAAGACTGTGTCTTCCACCCTTGCTCCTTTTGTTACAAATCTCGCCCTATAAAGGTCAAAATTTGTTACTCTGGGTAATTGATCACCACGTTATAGTCCCGTGCTAACGCCCCTCTAAACAATAATCCTTTTGAAAACGCGGTGAATTCCCTCCTCATGGAACAATTTTCCGTCCTTTGGCATAAATTGTGCTGGTAGTCTCGCTGGAGAGCATAAATTCATAAAAGGAAATAAATGGAAGAAATTATTACTGCACTTCAGGTGGCGGAAATTCTGAAGATACACGTAAAAACCGTCTATAGGCTTACCGAGGAAGGGATAATTCCGGGCAATAAAATTGGGGGTACCTGGCGTTTCAGAGAAAGCAATATTCTAGATATGGTACCCGGCCAAACGAGCAGTAAGTCGGCAAATAAAAACTTCCACATTATAAAAAAGTCTTTGTCTTAATAGCTACGGCCGGATGTACGAAATGAACGACCTCGCCGCAAGCAGCGGGGTATCAAGTATCAAATTACCGATTTCTTTGACGCCGCAAGCGGCGGGGAATTCGACCCTTGTTGGATTAAAGGGATAATATTTAATTCAATTTATTATGAACAGAGGCAATCAGAATACAATGGAACGAACCACAGAACTTTCTAAGGCAGATCAACTCTCGGCCCTGTACACCGTTGCAACTCTGGTCAACCAATCTTTAGATATAGAATTTGTCCTGCGCAACGTCATGCGGGAAATTCAGGAGATATTTGCCTTCGACGCTGCACGAATCTATCTCCTTGACAGAGCGGGAAAGGAACTCTGCCTCCTGGCACACCAAGGATTTCGCAAAGGGGTCATTTCCAATAATAGCTACAAATCCGGAGAAGGTATTATAGGAAAGGTCTTTGAGACAGGGAAGCCTCTCCTCTTCGAGGATATTCAGAACGATCTCGAGTTTAACCGACTTTCAAGTAAGAAGACTCTGCTAAGGGAGGGATTTCGAGGCAGTTTCTTCATTCCGATCAAGGTCAAAGACACGAATGTGGGGGTGATGAACTTTGTTAGTAAAACCCCTCACCGGTTTTCATCCAGCGAGTCTCAGTTGGTCGAATCCATTGCCTACCATCTGGGTGCTGCCGTGCACAATGCCCGGCTCTATGAGCAAATCAAAGATCAGGCGGTTGAGCTTGAGAAAACGAACAAGGATTTACAAAGGCGAGAAGATATCCAAAAGCTTTTGAAGGAACTCAGCCAAGATATCACCTCCCTTGACATCGATCGGCTACTCAATAAGCTTACAGCCAAAGCAGGTGAGACCCTCAAGGCCGACGTGGTCGATGTAAGGGTTCTGGAGGGGGGGGAGTGGCATGTCAAAGGTTCATTTGGCATCTCCCCCAGCGACCTTTCTACTCCTCATATAATGGGACTTCGGGGGCGAATGGGTTGGGTTGTTAAGAACCGAAGACCGCTTTCAGTACCAGACCTTACTCGTGATGATGGGATACCCTCAGGGGAGAATTCGAAAAAGTCAGGCATCCGGGGCTATCTGGGTGTTCCTCTCCTCTCGCGGGAGGGAGAGGCTATAGGGGTACTTCGGGCACTCACATATCAGCCTAGAGACTTTAGCCAAGATGAGATAGATCTCCTGCAACAGTTGGGTCACGGGGCGGCTATCGCCATGGAAAACGCAAGGCTGTTTGAGGAGGTGCGCGAGAAATCCCATGACTTAGAAGCGACTAACCTCCGTCTCAATCGCCTTTTTAAAGAACAAAGCTCACTCCGGGAGATCTTTACTCAGGTCAACCTCTCGGATCTGGATCAACTGCTCCATCAATTGACGGAGCAAGCCCTGACTCTTCTCAGATTAGATCAAATTCAAGTTAGGCTCATCAGTGAAGATGGTAGTCTTCGAACGGTAGCCTTAGCGGGTGAGAGGATTGAGCGTTATCAGGATCGTCTATTAAAATCAAAAGGCAAAGGTCGATCCAGGTGGGTTATAGAAAATTGCAAACCTCTGGCGATCAAGGACATCAGCCAAGACAAAGTCTTCGGCCCAGGCAACCAGCTGCGAAGGATGGGAGTTAAGGGCTATCTCCTTGTCCCTTTAATCTCACGAGGACAGAAATCGATCGGGGTTCTCGGGGCCTTAAGCTTTACGGAGAGGGAATTTACCCAGGAAGAGATTGCCTTGGCCCAGCAGTTCGCTTCGGGGGTGGCTATCGCCATTGAAAATGCAAGCCTTTATGAACAGACCAAAAAGCAAGCAGAAGAGCTTGAGAGGGACATCGCCGAGCGCAAGCGGGGAGAGGAGGCACTGGCTGAGATGGCCCTGTTCGCCCAATTGAATCCCTCTCCCGCCTTGAGGCTCGACCACAAAGGAACTGTTCTATTGGGAAATAAGGCGGCGCGGAAGCTATTCGGAGATCAAGATCTGTCTGGTAAATCATGGTCGTCTCTCTGTCCAGGATTGGAATCGGAGGGCTTCCAAAAATTGCTTTGCGGGCAGGATAATCTGCAGCAAGAAGCTCATTTCGGCGAGAAGGCCTTCTTGTTCACCTACCTTGGCAGCGTGGAACGAGATCAAATCCATGTCTACGGGGCTGACATCACCAAGGTCAAACAGGCTGAGGAGGAGCTGAAAGCGCTCAACGAATCTCTAGAACAACGCGTCGCTGAGCGAACGGTCGAGCTTTCAAACAGCAACAGGGCACTGGAGAACGAAATCACCGAACACAAGCGGGCGCAGGAGGAGATCGGGTTGAAGAACCGCGATCTTGAGACGCTTCTCTACGTCACCTCGCATGACCTGAGGGAGCCGCTACGAGCAATCGAGAGCTTTTCGCGCATGGTCGTTGATCGTTATGCGAAGGAGATCGACGAAAAAGGGCGGGACTTTCTAATGCGGGTCGTCCGCGGGGCGGGTCGGATGACTCAACTCCTGGACGACATTCTTGTGCTCTCTAGGGCACAGCGAACGGAGCTACAAACGGAGGAGATCGAGGGCGAGACCATCGTGCGCGAGGCCCTGGAACCCCTCGATCGTAAAATCAACGAAACCGGTGCCAAGGTGCAGGTGGCAAGAGACCTCCCGCATTTACGGGTGGACAGGATGTGGGGAACTCAAGCGGTCTATAATCTTGTCGCGAACGCCTTGAAGTTTACGCGCAAAGGTGAAGTCCCCGAGGTGGAAATTGGACCGTACCACCCAAATGGGGAGGATCCCAAGGTTGACGGGATCGTTGTCCGCGACCGTGGTCCAGGGCTGGCGCCGGAGCATTCGGAACGCATCTTCCAGCTCTTCCCGCGGGGGGTGGGGCGAGAAATTGAGGGGACGGGTGCGGGGCTGGCTATTGTGCGGCAGATAGCAGAGCGGCACGGGGGTAGGGCCTGGACGCAGCCGCGCCAGGGTGGCGGCTCAGAGTTTATGATCACGTTCGCGAGGTCTGAGACATCAGAAGGAGATAAGGCATGAGCACTAAACAAGTGGAAATCCTCCTAGTGGACGACAATGAGGATGATATCGTAATCCTCCAAGAGGCATTTGCCGAATCGAAGACCATCAACTTGATAAACATCGTGAGGG
This sequence comes from Deltaproteobacteria bacterium, assembly GCA_027297485.1. Next base: position 638 of record JAPUHZ010000054.1, on the reverse strand, counting down.
ACGGAGAAGAGGCAATGACATACTTGCGGCGCAAAGGGGAGCATAAGGACGTGCATCTGCCCGGCCTGATCTTGCTCGACATCAACATGCCCAAGATGAACGGGTTTGAGGTACTCAAGGAGATCAAGGCGGATCCTGCACTCCAACACCTCCCTGTAATCATGCTTACCGTGAGTGACGCGGAGACCGACGTCGTCAAGTCCTACGCCAACGGGGCCTGCTCGTACATCAAGAAACCCGTGAACTTTGACAAGCTCAGAGACGTCGTCAAGGAGCTTGAGCTCTATTGGACATTGGTCTCACGGATTCCGGACATCAGGAGGTGAAGTAGAAGGTGCGTGTTTTACTCATCGAAGATAACGAAGACGACGCCCAGTTGATTCGAGAGACGATGACCGGGCCAGAATGGGCTTCGTTTGACCTAGAGTGGGTCGAACTGCTCTCAACGGGGCTGGAACGCCTGGCTTCTGGGGAGATCGACATGGTTTTGTTAGACCTCTCGCTGCCGGACAGTCAAGGATTGAGCACTGTAGGCAAGGTGCACGCGAAGGCAGCTACAATACCAATCATCGTGCTGACCGGTCTTCAGGATGAAACCGTGGGGGTTAACGCAGTACAGGAGGGGGCGCAGGATTACC
>JAPUHZ010000053.1 GCA_027297485.1 Deltaproteobacteria bacterium | reverse complement strand
CGCAATACCATCCAGGGTATAGGCCACCGCTGTACCCGTTGAGACGCCGGCGCCCACCCCAAAGAGGGTAAGGCCCACGGCGGCGCAACCGTTTAAAAAAGCAAGGCAAGAAAGCCCTGTGAAGAAAGAAATTACTCGGCTTTGACGCATCATTTCATCTCCTGCGACCGCGACGATAGAGCAATTTGAGATTCCTCTCATCACAGCCTAAGGTAAGAGCGGGGCAGAGTTACCGTTTTTCCTCAGCTACGCCATGATCCAAGACCTAATTTGCGAGTGGCTCAGCCCCGCCTGCCTCTTATTCATCTAGCCCTAAAATTGTTTTTACTCCGCCCCTTACTTTTCCCTCTATTTCCTTTACCGTGGTAGTTAGGCGGATAAGAACTTTTAATTTTAGCGTGTCGCTTGTGCGGCTCGAAGTCCAAATTCAGGACTACCTTTTTACTGTCCTCAATAATGAAATGGCGAGGCAACCGAGTACCCACTTTCCAGTTACCCCCCTTAAGCCAGTAATATCTCCGAACCTTTGGATAATAGTAAACTTGAACGGCGGGGTAGTAGTAATATGTGTGATATTTTGCCCGGTAACCGTGAGCGGGTGCCCAAGGAGGAGGGCCATGTTTTCTTGCTGGTGGACTATGAACGACTGCTGCGCAGCCAGTTATTAGAAACAACAGTAAGGCAAAAAGCCAAGCATGAACGGGCGTCGGATATGCTAGCGTTCCTTTCATAGTTTAACTCCCTGGTCGCTCATGGACTGTGTCGTCGAAACAAAATATTCTCCAAGTACTAATCTAATGCCAAATGAAAACCTAGAAATTGTTTAATACTCCTCTTGTTGCCGCTTCAAGCGCTCCTATCCCCACTCCCTTTTCGCGTGTGGTGAGCGCCCCCACCAGCACAACCCGGTTCTCGTCTCTCTAGCCTCCGCAAGCGATATGCCAAGGGCAATGATTGAATAAAATACTTGATTTCAAAGTATTTTTTGGATCTTTTATTTGGACAAAATTGTAATATCGTGTCCAAAAAGCGCACAATGCAGGGGCGTAGTAGGATGGCCTTCTAAATCTCGACACTTCCACCTTTCGAGAATTCTCAAAACGTCGAAATGAGCGGAGCATGTGGGAATAGTAAGAGGTGACAGAGCTTGACCCCGGTGGATGGCCGGAGATAGACTGCGTGCGTCCAAAAGGAGAAACGAAAATGGAGAAGTCAACCGAGCAGACGTTAAAGGCCCTCTTGACCCAGTCGGGTCTCGAGCCCAAAGAAGGCGATCTGGAGCGTTTCGGAAAGCTTATCGACACGTATATGGCGGCTCTGCAAGCGCTTCATTCCGTGGATCTGGCGGACGAAGAGTTTGCACCCACCTTTCATCCTGAACGGAAGACAGAGTAGAGGGGGCACCGATGACTAGTAGTGAAAAACCTCTCTATTACCTCACCATCCACGAAGCGCAGCAGCTGATTCAGAGTCGCCGGCTCTCTCCGGTTGAGTTGACCAGCGCAATTCTCGAGCGAATCGAATCCATTGACGGCCAGCTTCATGCCTACTTGAATCTGATGGCGGATCGCGTCCTCGCTGAGGCACGCGTGGCCGAGGTGGAGATTCTAAGGGGCGAATACAAAGGTCCGCTTCACGGTATTCCAGTTGCTGTCAAAGATCAGTTGGATCTGCAGGGCGCTCCGGCACTGATCCGGGGGAGAAAAAGTTCATTCGCTGAAGATGCCACAGCCGCCCAAAGATTGAGACAGGCCGGGGCTGTTTTGCTCGGCAAGCTTGTGATGAGCAGCCTTCCTAGCGATCCGCCGCAGCCGCGCAATCCGTGGAACACGGACCGCATTACAGGCGGGTCGAGCACGGGTGCCGGAGCAGCCGTTGCCGCAGGACTTTGCATGGGCGCGCTGGGCGAAGACACTGCGGGCTCGATCCGAAATCCGGCCTCTCTCTGCGGCATCGTGGGACTCAAGGCGACCTATGGCCGGGTGAGCCGTTCGGGACTCGCGCCGCTCAGTTGGTCGTTGGACCACTGTGGCCCGATGACCTGGGTTGTGGAAGACGCAGCGCATATGCTCCAGGCGATCGCCGGTTACGATCCTAAAGATCCCACGTCGATTGATGTACCGGTCCCCGACTACGCTGCGGCGCTGAAGCAGGACATTAAGGGCATGGTGATCGGCGTACCGCGCGACTATATCGAAGTATGCCAAGGCCGCACCGATCCTGAGGTTCTTACGACTGTGGATAAAGCAATCAGTGATCTGGAATCCCTGGGAGCGCGCATCGAGGAAGTCAAACTCCCTATCCTAAAGCTTGCCACGATTGCGAACGGCCTGATTTACTACAACGAGCATTTTGCAGCGCACAGGGGTGAGGCGAAGAGCGCCATCAGATACGCCGCGACCTCACGGCGGGCGAGAACCTATTTGGGCCTGCTTACGGGCGCAGCCGACTACATTCAAGCGCAGCGTATCCGCAGCCGGGTCAAGCGTGAGTTCGGCGAGGTCTTTCGCAAAGTGGATCTGCTGGCACTGCCGTGCCAATCGGCACCGGCGCCCAGATTCGAAGAAGTCGACCCGCTCGATACGCTTTTCAAACATCTGGCGCCGGACTATCTCGGGCCGTTCAATCTGGCGGGGCTGCCGGTGATCTCGATTCCGTGCGGCTTTAGCCGCAATCACTTACCGATTGCGTTGCAGCTGGCAGGAAAGGCATTTGACGAGCCCAACGTCTTGCGGGCCGCCTTCGCCTATCAACAACACGCAAGATGGTACGAGCGGCGGCCGCCGATCTGACCTTGCTGGCCGATCTATGGATTCTTGTTTTCGTTGCCTTTTCGTTTTAATAAATAGTCCTTTGGGTATCAGACGTGGATTCGACAAAAATCAAAAGTAGAGACGTTACCCTTATCATTCGTTGGTCCGTAGAATCGACTGGATTGGATCTTCGCCGGAGGCTTTGGTGTTTTATAAGCCAAGAGAGCCCTTTATCTCTTCTGGCGCTTCAGGCCGATCGCTAAAGGCGACGGCTGAGCTTGAATGTAAATCAACACTGGAATTCTTAAGCAAGTCGCATAATTCTGAAGGAGGAAGGATGAAAAAGTCCATTTTGTTTTTAATCACGATAGGCATGGGAATCGGGCTATCGATCCCTTCGGCTGTAGCCCAATTTTCCGACTCAGACCCTAAACGGCATGAGGACAAAATGGGGCCAAATTCTCCCGAAGAAGCAGCTCCTTCTCCCGGAATGAACTTAAGCCAGTTGGAGCAAGTGATCCGTGAAGCTGCTGGAGAGGTTCAAGGCAGACGAGGGGTTTGGCGTTTCACAGTATCGGGCGTCACACTTATTGGCGTTGTGGATGAAAAGCATGACCGAATGCGGTTCATGGCTCCAGTCACTCCAATAAACAAACTCAGTGAAAAACATCTCTACGATATGCTGATGGCCAACTTCCATACCGCGATAGATGCCCGTTACGCGATCAGCAACAAAACAGTCTATGCAACTTTTCTCCATCCGTTATCTTCACTCACGCCGAAGGATGCTAGGTCGGCTATCCAACAAGTGGTATCTTTGACGTTGACCTTCGGAAAGTCCTATTCCAGTGGGTCACTACAGTTCGGTTCCCCGACCAGACAATCCCCTACTCAACCTCCGCAAACCCAACCGTTTTGAAGAACTCGAACAAGAATTGGGGGGTTAGGTAACATGAAAAAGGAGTCAAGCTCCAGTAGGATGGTGGTTAAGACGGCGCGTGGATACGGTGTCATGTCTTGAATCTTGTACTCCAAGGGTTCAAACTCAGGGCTCAGGTCTATGAGTCTTTGTTTTACAATTCATGGGCTCAGGATTCTATTTCCGCCAAATCGCTTTATAGTCAGCAATAGGACAGCCGAGGGACGATCCACCTTTCTTTAAGCTGCTTAAGAATCACTTAAAGCGACTTTTAATTGCGTCTGGCGGAGGATAGAGACTCCTTGACAGTTCCTCTCCCATGTTGAGATTAGTGCCTTCGTAAGAGCCTCCCCCGTCTTTGACATGGAATGGACATCTCCACATCACTGTGATAATTTACGGCAAAGAATTTTGAGGGGGATCACCATGAGGATGAAACTCTTTTTCTTCTCAGCGGTCTTTACGTTGCTCATTATCGCTTCCTTCAGCTTTAAGGTTGCGGGCCAAGAGGACCGCGCTCAGCTTATGAGAGACATCCGGGACACTTTCTCACCGCTCGAAGCCATGTTAATGGGCGGTGCGTTTGAGGTCATCGTGATCAAATCAGCTGAGCTTGCCACCCTGGCTCAAAAGATTCCGCCCGCCTTCTCCACAAAAGCCACCTCGCTAGAGTCACGTGCCAAAGAAGAGATCTGGAACGATTGGAAAGGTTTCACCCAGAAGAGTAAAGAGCTTGCGGATGCTCTCGCCGGATTAGAAACAGCCGCTAAAACCAGTAATGCGGAAAAAACAGAAGGCCAGATTAAAGGAGTCTTAATGGCGTGCAAAAATTGTCACCGTGCCTTCCGCCTACCTCAACCCGAGGATGAGGACAAATACCAGTAACGCTTTGCTCCCGCCCGTGCCTTTATTTTCAGCTATAGGATGGTTGAGGAGCTGATCCGCTAATAAGCTCTGTAAGAGGCAATTAAAGCGTTGTTGAATCGCGTCCTGGTAGGGAATTAAGGTCCGCTTTGGGGAAGATGGGGTCAGACATAACAATCATATCACTGTTGACGGCTACGCGGTCGGTTTGGTAGTCTCCACATCATGGCACGTCGCCCCGGCTGTTTGCATCCGGCCTGCTCTATCACGTCATTGTTCGCGGTAACCAACGGCAGAAGACGTTTCGGTCTGCAGAGGATTATCAAGCTTATCTCGAGCGGTTGGAGAGCTACCGCAACAAGCACCGAGTCCGCATCTTTGCCTACTGTTTGATGTCCAACCACACGTGCACCTGCTACTTGAAACCGGATCGGCTCCCTTGTCCAAATTCATGCAAGGGCTACAACACCCAGTATTTCAACCGCCGGTATCGCAAAGTCGGCCATTTATTTCAAGGGCGGTACAAAGCCATTATTTGCGATAAGGATAAATACTTGCTGGCCTTGGTCCGCTACATCCACCTCAATCCGGTACGAGCTGGGCTGGTCCAGCGGCCTGAGAGGTATTCCTACAGCGGTCACACGAGTTACTTAAAAACCAGTACGCCGAAGATCATCGAAGCTTTGCCGATATTGAGTCTTTCAGGTGGAAGGAAGGGATACGAGCGGTTCGTTCTCGATGGGATAGCTGGGAGTCACAACGAAGAATACTATACGGTGAAGGACCAGAGATTTTTGGGAGAGGAGGGGTTTGGTGAGGAGCTGAGTCGGGAAGTTGAGGAGCAACAAGAACGGGGGAGAAAAAAGCCGATCGAGACGATGATCAAAGAAGTGGCGAAGCGTCTGGGGACGACGCCCAAGGTATTACGGGGGCCGGACCGCCGTTGGGCAATTACGAGAAAACGAGCAGAGGCGATTGCGCTGTTGGTTCGGGACTATGGGTACAGGGTGACCGAAGTTGCAAAGTCCTTAAGACGTGATCAGGTCAATGTTAGCCTCATGTTGTCGCGGTCGGCTGCGAGGACAGAGAGTGAGGGTC
>JAPUHZ010000052.1 GCA_027297485.1 Deltaproteobacteria bacterium | reverse complement strand
AGCTCCACTTCCCGAGGTTCGAATCGGCTTGGCTGACTGGTGGAGACATTCATAATCCCGATCACATTTCCTTTCGCCTTCAACGGAACCCAGGCGATGGAGCAAAACCCTTCCTGACGAGCCTCCTCCTTGAGCCGTGTCCCCTCGGGATCATTGACGACGAGCGGCTCTCCCGATTCAAAGACCTGATCACTCTTTCCGCCTGGAGTCCGGTGGTGCAAAAGCGCCTCAACGTACTCCTCCGAGATCCCCCGGTGCGCGGCAAGCGTAATCTCACCGGTGACCGGATCCTTTAGCCTGATGTACCCTCGTTCACGCCCCGTGATCTCCAGCACCTTATCCAAAGAGATCTGGAGAAGCTCGTTAAGATCGAGCGACTGGCTAGTAGCCATGGCGATAGTGTTCAGGACTGCCTGCTCCTGGGCCCGCTGCTCCGTCTCCTGAAAGAGCCGGGCATTCTCCAAAGCAATGGCCGCCCCGTTGGCCAACTGCTGTAACAGATCCACTTCTTCTTGGGTAAACTCTCTCGGCTGATAGGTTAAGGCCCTCAGGATACCGACCACTTCCCCACCCTTAGCAAAGAGGGGAATTCCCAGGTAACCCCGAATATCCGCTTTACGTAGGCTTTCCCCACCTTCTAACTCCGTCTTCTCGGCGATGTCCGGTATCCGTAGCGGCTTGCGGTTCTGAACGATCCATCTGGATCGCCCCCGCAAGGGTCTTCTAGTATCTGCGTGAAAGTATTCTGCCTCGATACCCGATATGCCGACGACCCGCCAAGCCTCTCCCTCTAATAATATCCTCACGTCAGAAACATCGACCTTAAAGAACCCCCGCACTTTTTCTGTGAGTTTTTTGAGTAGCCTATCGATGTCCAGAGAGGTAATGTCTTGGCTGAGTTCCTTGAGGAGCTTTTGGATCTCCCCTTGTCTCTCGGTCTCTTCATAAAGCCTCGCGTTTTCGATGGCGATAGCCGCCCCATTGGCGAACTGCTCGATTAATTCGATCTCACGCTGGCTAAATTCACGGGGAGCGCGGGTTATGACAAAGATGACCCCTAAGGGTTTTCCATCTCTGCTAAACAAGGGGGCGCCCAGAAAACCATGCAGATCAGCCGCCTTGAAATTTCTGGGATAAGGCCTGACTGGATCTTTGGCCATGTCCTTGATGGCCAGGGGTTTACGGTTGTCCAGCATCCATTTCCCCCGCCCGACCAGTTTTCCTACTGACCTTAAAGGCATAAGGCTGATTGCCGCCTCATCTCCTGCTATAGCACGACTCCATAACTTTCCCTGTTTGTCGAACAGGCGTACCCACGCGATTTCCGCCTTAAAAAGAGAGACCGCCTGTTGGGTCAATCTCTCAAGCAAGCTGTCCAGATCTAAAAGAAGAAGGTTGGAGAGGAACTCCCGTAGGGCACCTTGCTCAAGAGATTTCCTTTTAACCTCCTCAAACAGACGAGTGTTCTCAACAGAGACACCGATCTCTCCGGCCATCGATGTTATCAACTGAACCTTATCGGTTGTGAGACTTCGAGGCTTTCGGCCAATACAAGCCAGGGTTCCGACAGACTTCTCCTTCACCTTTATGGGAAATACTGCAAAAAAACTAAATCCCGCTTTTTCTATCGACTTACCATGGCTCAACTCTTTATACCTGGGATCACTCTGGGCATCTTCGAAGATCATGGGCTTTCCTGTTTCCGCTACCCTGCCATTGATGCCCTGCCCTCGTGGAACGACCGTCGGTGGCTTAAAAGAGTCTGGCACGTTTTCAAAAGAAGCCCGTAAATGCAGCTCATCCATTTGGGTATTAAAAAGATAGATCCTCGTCGCATCAAAATGAAATATCTCCGTGATCTTTTTGATCACCTCTTGCAGTACCGGTTCCATCTCTAAGGATTGATTGACCATAGCCGTCACGTCATACAGGGCGGCAAGCTCGTGGGTTCTTCTCTGCACTTGCTCATGGAGCCAGGAATTGTTAACCGCTATGGCCGCCTGGCCCGCGAGAGTGGTCAGAAACTCGACTTCTCCGTCGCTAAAATGATGCTCCTCTCTCGTGCAAAAGGCTAGAACCCCTAGGATTTCCCCTCTAGCAATCAGAGGGACTCCCAGGTAGGAGACAACCCCCTCTCTGTCAAGAAACTCGTGATCCCGTACCCGCGGATCTGCCTGAAGGTTCGTAATGACCATCGGGGTCCCATCTTCAAATACCGCTCTAGAGAGACCTCCCTGGTTTTTCTCTATATGTATTTTCCAGCCCTCTTCGTTAAGGTTCCTACAGGCCGCAGGTTCCAATTGCCCAGTCTCTCTGTTTAGTAACCTGATAGTGGCAATGGGATAGGGGAGAAGGAGATCAATCTTTTCCAGCAGCACGTCCAATACGGCCCGGAGATCCAAAGTCGAGGTAATGGCCAGGGTAATCTCACGTAGGGCAGTGATACGCTTCAGGTGATGTTGGGTATCCGCGAGCAGGTGCGCGCGTTCTTGCTCTGCTTGCCGGCGCTGTGTGATGTCCTTAAATACTAAAACGGCGCCCGTGATGTTTCCTTTTTCATCTCTGATTGGCGCACCGCTGTCCTCTATCGGCTTTTCTGTTCCGCCCTTGGTAATGAGTATATGATCGGTCAGATCAACGACAATGCCCTCCCGGAGCACTTTCATTACGGGGTTCTCGGCGGGAGCGCGGGTTTCCCCATTGACGATGTTGAAGACTTTCGTCAAATCTTGATGCAAGGCCTCCTCACACTTCCAGCCGGTCATTGCTTCGGCCACGGGATTGACAAAGGTGATGCGTCCCTTACCATCGCTGGCAATCACACCATCCCCTATACTGCTAAGCGTTGTGGCGAGCCATTGTTCGCTCTCTCTTAATTTCCTTTCCATGTTATGCTTGTAAAGACCCATCTGGATGGCAGTGTGTAGTTCTCTGTCTTCGAATGGTTTGAGAATATAGCCAAAGGGCTCGGTTTGCTTAGCTCGCTCCAATGTCTCTTCATCGGCATAAGCCGTCAGGTAGATGATGGGAATGTTGAAACGGGCGCCGATCTGCTCGGCGGCTTT
>JAPUHZ010000051.1 GCA_027297485.1 Deltaproteobacteria bacterium | reverse complement strand
TTGCCTTTCTTAGCTGATCACTGAAATAGAGTCGGTATTGTTCCTCCGTAAAATCAGGTGTTCCCCCCCCGCTTCCTAGAATCACTCCCCATGAGCGCTTCTCTTCCAAGGTCATGGTCTCGAAATCAACCCGGGCGGATTGTAGCGCTTCTTTTGTAGCTCCAATGGCCAGAGGGACCGACCGAGCCACGCGCTTTAGCTCCTTGGGAGAAAAATAGTTCTCTGGCCGGAAATCTCTAATTTCACCCGCAATCTGGCAAGGAAGAGAGGAAGGATCGAAAGAGCTAATTGTGTCTACGCCACTCGTTCCGCTGCGGGTAGCCTGCCAAAAGGCCTCAGTTCCTATGCCGTTGGGGCTCATGACCCCTAACCCACTAACGACAACTCTCCTTCGCGAGGCCTTTCCATTGTCCTTCAGCATCTTGACACTTCGGTCGGGAAATAGTTTGATCTCATCCGACATAGGACTCATAGCACTCAATGCCACTTAAGTTAAGCATTTGAAACCATATCAGGAGACAGCGTCATGAAACTAGTCATTACAGGAGGAACAGGGTTTATAGGATCGGCCCTCTGTACTCTGCTATTGGAACAGGGCCATTCCCTCACTCTGCTAACCCGCTCACCACTGCCCGACACAATCTCACACGGCATAAAAGGCGTAATCTGGGAGTTGGGGTCTGACGGCCCCTGGGAGAGAGTCGTCGATGGGGCGGATGGCGTGATCCACTTGGCAGGTGAGCCTATAGCCGGGAAGAGGTGGACCGAAACGCAAAAAGGAAAATTGCGCTCAAGTCGAATCGACACGACACGTGCCCTGGTGGCAGCCATTGCCAAAGCCAAAGAGAAACCGAAAGTTTTGCTCAATGCCTCAGCTATCGGTTATTACGGTCCCCATGGAGATGAGATGCTTACAGAGACGACTGAACAGGGCACGGACTTTTTATCCCGGGTCTGCTTCGAGTGGGAGAAAGAGGCACTTAAAGCGGAAGAGTACGGTCTTCGAGTCATAAGGCTACGTACCGGCATTGTCCTTGGAAAAGGGGGTGGGGCCCTGGCCAAGATGGTCCCTCCATTTAAGCTCTTCGCTGGCGGGCCTCTTGGAACAGGGAGCCAGTGGATGTCGTGGATTCAATTGGAGGACGAGGTCGGGTTGATTCTATTCTTGCTGGAGCATCCCAACGCCCATGGGGTTGTCAATGCCACCGCCCCTAACCCGGTTACGATGAAGGAGTTTTGTAAGACCTTGGGCAAGGTCCTACACCGACCCTCTTGGGCCCCGGTGCCTTCTTTCGTACTGCGCCTGCTTTTAGGAGAAATGGCCGAGATGCTTCTTACCGGCCAACGCGTGCTGCCGGCAGAAGCCCAAAGGTTGGGGTATAACTTCAAATATCCAAATGTCCAGGAAGCCCTTCAGGACTGCCTCTCATCGTAAAGTTACAGCAGTGTCTCAAGTGAGCTGTCTAAAAAAAAGTTAAGGTCCTTATGGAATTCAAAAAGCAGGTGATCCTTATTACGGGAGTTTCCAGTGGCATCGGTCGACAGCTCGCGGTCGACTTGACCAAGAGAGGGGCAACGGTGGTTGGTTGTGGTCGTTCTCAGGAACGAATGCAAGCAACACTGTCTGAGATGAGGAATGCTAGTCCATCCTCTGCTGTTCATGTTTGCGATGTGGGTGACCCTCAGCAGGTCAAGGCGATGGTCAAGAGGGTCCTCGAGGAGTACGGTAAGATCGATATCCTAATCAACAATGCCGGCTTCGGCATTCATAAGAGTTTTTCTGACCTTCCCTTGGACTCCATCGAAGGAATGGTACGGACGAACTTATTGGGCGCAGTTTATTGTATCAAGGAAGTCCTTCCGCCGATGATAGAGAGACGGTCCGGCCATATCGTCAACATCTCCTCGGTCTCGGGAAAGATCGGCTTTCCGAATGTGGCAACCTACTCTGCCACTAAATTTGCTTTGATTGGCCTGAGCGAGAGCCTCTACCATGAACTCAGACCTCTGGGTATTCATGTCTCCGTGGTTTGCCCGGGCCCGGTTCGGACAAAATTCCACTTGCATTTTGACGATATAGCCCCTAATGCCCCCGCTTTTTTGGTGCTGAATACGGATGTGGTCTCACGGGTGATAATCCAAGCGATCGTGAGGAAGAAGTTTGAGGTGGTTATCCCACTCTGGTTAGCCTTGGCATGTTTTTTCAAAAGGCTCATGCCGAACCTTTTCCGATGGGCTTCCCACCAGGCTTTGCGAAAGCGTTCCGTCCAGCAGATAAAAAGAGGTCTCTAGAGGTTGAAAGGAAGGAACCAAAATAAGGTGAGGGGCGTTAAATATAATCGGAGGGTTTATGCTGCAAAATCGTCTCATAGGCATAGTTTTTGTTGTCTTCTTCTCCGTCTCACCAATCTATGCCCAATTGGGTCCTACTGACGGGGCGAATTTAAAACCGACCGACCTGGAAAGGGTTAAGCTTGGAGATAAGGCGCCCGATTTCACCCTTGAGAATACGGACGGGAAGAGAATTTCACTTTCTGACTTTCGGGGTAAGAAGAATGTAGTCCTGGTTTTTTATCGTGGCCATTGGTGACCTTATTGTACAGAACAGCTCGTGAAGCTGAACACCCTTTTGACCAAGAAAGAGAAGGACGAGGTCCAAATCCTGGCAGTGAGTGTCGACGACCATCAGACTTCAAAAAGGTTTGCTCAGCATCTAGGTGGGGGATCTCCTGGAGGATTCAATCTTCCCATGCTCGAGGACAAAAACCACAAAGTCATCGACCGCTATGGCATTTTTAATCCTAATGGCCCTGGCTGGCCGCATCCCGCCACCTACATCATTGACAGACAGGGAGTGATCCGCTGGCGGTTTGTTGAGGTGGATTATATTGTGAGGCCGAGCAATAAGCAGATTTTGCGGGCCCTGAGAAAAATCCCTTAGCCTTTTTGGGAACTTTCTTGCCGACGTAAGTGTTATTTTAAAAAGGATGGGTTGTTGTAAGAACCGAGTGTTTTGCCTGCGTAAAATATCTTATTTTACCCTCTCTCTTTGGGTGCTGCTTAATGTATCCGTTGCAGGGGGAGCAGATCTACGTCCTGACGAGATTGTCACTGTTCTGCCCAAGGATGCTATTCCGGCTATACTTTCTCCTTCGTTTGAAGAGGGAAACAAAGCCTCCTGGCTTAGCGGTAAGGATGCTGTAGTCGGTGTGGAGATAGCGGGCGATAGTCGTGCCTATCCTGTTCCCACCCTAAGCCGCCGTGAAATCGTCAACGATAAGGTTGGAGGTATACCTATTGCGGTCACCTGGTGACCGCTCTGCTATACGGCCATCGTGTATGACCGTCGAATCGCAGGAAAAGAGCTGACGTTTGGGGTCTCCGGAAAACTGCATGCCAATTCTCTCATCATGTATGATCATCAAACAGAGAGCCTATGGAGTCATTTGGTCGGGGCGGCAATAAGGGGTCCACTTAAGGGAGAACAACTCAAGCCTCTCCAGTCCATGTTCACCCGTTGGGAGACTTGGAGAAGGCTTTATCCTAGCTCCAAGGTCCTAAACAGCGGGCGAAAGCCTCTCTTTGGCTCCCTCCGCGATCCCTATGAGTCCTATTACCGCTCTCGTGACACCGGCATCATCCCCACCCGTCTGTCGGATAAAAGAATTTACCCCAAAGAATATGTCCTGGGGTTAGTTCTCAATGACAAGGCCAAGGCCTATCCCTTCTCGGCCCTGAGTCGTGAGTCTGTCATGAACGATACCTTCCACGGGGTACCTCTCCTGGTTGTCTTTGACGCTGAGACTGCGACAGGTGTGATTTTCAAAAGGAAGGTGGAAGGAAAAAACCTTTCCTTCAAGAAAGTCCAACGGTCGGATAAAAAGGGGTTTCTCCTTGTTGAGGACACTACAGGCTCAGTTTGGAATGGCCTGACCGGTATCGCGGTCCAAGGAAAATTAAAGGGCAAAAAACTTAAGCCCCTACCGACTACTCCCTCATTTTGGTTCGGGTGGGTGGACCACTATCCAAACACAGAGCTGTACCTAAGGAAGAAATAGCTCTTCAAGACAACCTCACCTTGGACTTTTCCGCATCTGTGGCGTTGGGAAGGTGACCCGTCGCATTCAGGTAGTCTTTAATCGCCTTCTCTCCGGAGCGTTGATAGACTCGTTCGCGCAGCGCTCGATCCATGGGTATCCAATGAAGCCTTTCAGAAGAGCCTTTGCGGATAATGGGCACATGGCGTGCCCTTTTCTCATCCAGACGGATGAGACTCTTACACATGCCGTCCAGCTCGACGGCATCCGTCCAGTCCGACTTGTAAACTACGGTCCCCTCACGGTCGATCAGATAGACCATATTGGAACGAAGACCGTAGGCCTCGTGCGTGCTTCCTTGCAGGTCATCCACAAGGATCGGGATCTTCACCCCCTCTAAATCCCGCAGCTTCCTCGCGTGGGCAAGCTTGTCTTCAAAGGAGGCATGGTGCGGAAAGTTCTCTCCCGGGTGGGCTTCACGGACATAGATAATAAAAAATTCAAATCCCTTTGGTTGGTACTTTTCATGGAGGCTGCTTAGTGGAGGAACCTCCCCCACAAAGGGAGGTCAAGTGACGCTCCCGAACTCTAACAGCACGTGCTTTTTGCCTCTGAAATCCGCGAGAGCAATTCTCTTGCCGTCAAGGTCGGTTATGGCAAAATCCGGCGCCTTTGTCCCTACTTGCGCCACTGAGCGAAAATCGGGCGCCCCTACATCGCATTGCCCATAAGAATCGTAGTTATAAGAATCCATAGGCCAACTCCCTATTTATAGAGTTTTTTACAATAACCTCTTCCCTACCATCAGGGAGTCTACGTAATCCTTACGTAGATTTCTATAGTCCTCGGTGAGTTCTACTCCAAGGGCATCAGCCATGCGGGTAATGAAATTTCTATAGCAGCTCACTGCAGCGATATTGAGAATCTCCTTATCTGTCCAACCGACCTCCCGAAGTCTCTGCATATCTTTCCCAACAATTTCACTGGGTCTAAGCGTAATCTTTTCAGAGTACTCCAGCATGGCCAGATCTTTCTCATCCAAACCCGCATGGCGGTAATCGTGCGCAATGGCCATGACGAGGTCGTAATCCCCCCCCACTTCTTTACGGAGAAACTCTCCGTGAGAGAGCGTTCAATAACTGCAATGGAGGAGAGAGCCAACCAAAACGGAGATCATCTCCTCTCTCTTGACCCCAAGGCTGGAACCGCCAAACTGAATGGCCCGCGAGAACCTGTGCTGAGCCTCCAATAGATCTGGACGAAGGCTAAAGAGCTTCGCGATGTTGGAGACCTTTCCCGTGTGGTGGTCCCTTCTCTTCTCGTAGATCTCCTTAATCTGCCCGGTGGCCTCGGACTCATCGATGGTTTTGATGTAAGGCATTTTCAGAATCCTCCCTGTTAAATCGCCTTTGGACTAAGCCTACTTACCCCTTTAGCCCAATAAGGGTATCCAGACAAGCCATCTCTGTGTCGGGGATAAGGGTGGAGTGCGGTTGAGATACTGCTCAGTACGGAATTGGTAAATTAAGAGTTCCCAATAACCTGAAAAAAAATGATTTCGCCGCAGCAATCAATATCGACCACGGGGTTTGAAACCCCGAGGTCGACCAAAGGGAAGAGCTGCCACTTCTCCCCTTTGGAAACCCCATCGGTTATGTGCCCGCGGCTAGCCGCGGGGTATGCTAATATTCAAATCATACATCTCTGAAGTTTCTTATGCTCTATCTTCAAGGAGTTGTCGCAAGAGAGACTGGGCCAAGTCACTATGCCAGTCGCGGTAACCAATGACTTTACCGACGACTTCTCCGTTCTTGCCTATGAGATACGTTGTAGGGAGGGACCATGTCCGGTAGAGTTCAAAGACTTTCCCCTTTTCATCTAGAAGTGTTGTGAAAGTGAGGTTGTGTTGCTTGATAAATGCCTTGATCTCTTTAGATCCCTCGAGGTTGTTAATCGCCAAAATGACTAACCCCTGATTGCCGAACTCCTTGTGCAGCTCCTCCATCATAGGCATTTCCAGCCGGCAGGGTGGACACCAGGTAGCCCAGAAATTAAGGAAAACGACCTTCCCTCTAAGGTCTCGGAGCCTGACTGTTTCCCCGGATAGATCCTTTAAGGTAAAGTCAGGAGCGGAGGTCTTCTTGTCCATTTGTTCAATGCTCAGCTTCGTTAAAAGGTCGTCTTCCGTGGTCACAGGAGTTTTTTGTCTTTGGGGAAAATCCTGGTTGGAAAGTATTAGTCCAGCAAGCGTTAGAAGCAGGACAATAATGAAAGCTGTGACCTTAAGTGCCATAGATTAAATGGATTCAGGATTTATGGGACTGTGATGCATTTCCTTCACTCCGCTCACCTCCACATTTCTTCCGTCCCAAAGATCGAGCGCTATAACGACAATGCCCAATCTGCGAGCTTCTTCGGCGCATGAGGTACATGCCTTAATTTCCATGGCATCCGTATACGCCCGGTATCGAGCCTCTTCACCCCTCAGGCACCGTTGACACTTCATTCTCTACCTCCGTCCCTTGGAGCCGTATCGTTTTCCCCGCAAATGCGATCCCGATTTTGCCATTCTCCCCTTCTGCCTGTTAAATAGCACAGCAACATGGACTCATGAGCTACCCCAAGAGGGCCTCGGATAAAAGAAACTCCGTCTCAGCCTGCTCCACAACACACACGGGTTGCTTAGATCTTCATGAAAAACTCCTTTTTTACCGCCAACACATAGTTAAAACTCGATCGCGTGGGTAAAAGTTCCAATTTACTTCACTCCCAAGCGAGCTAAGAGCCGACCCTTATCTGGTGCGGACAGGGGAACAAAGACTGTCTCACTACGAAGATTCTCTATGGCTCGCATCGGCTCAGCATGGAGATTATTGCTGAAGAGCAATAGAATCACGAGGCTCAATATTACGAAACAGATGTTCTTCTTCTCTTCCATGACTTCACCTCTTCCAATCCAATAGATCTAATGACGTGTCTTCTGATCCTTAAACAATCCCATTTATCTTTTAGTTCCTCTGGGACTCCACGAGTCTCGCAGCGAGTATCTCTTGCCCTCAGGCACCTGATGGCCTATAGGCAACTCCTAAAACAACCCCGTAAAGCAAATGGACCAATAAGCTCATGGCTTCAGGCGAAGGTCCATTAGAGGATGCGCTGTCGCCTCCACAGGGGTTCGCACTAGCACAGGGATTGGCCTTCACTCCACATGGGTTGCTTACTTTAGGGGAACAGGGGTTGGATTTGAGTTGATCCGCGGAACACGGATTTGTGGCTCTAACCGCACATGGGTTGGATATAGAACACGGATTAGCTGCAACAGCTTCTTTCCCCTTTAAGAATTCACTAGCCACGAGAAGGCTCGGCCCTAGGAGGGTTATAGCAAAAACCCAAGGGATAAAGGAAAACAGAGCGCCTCGTAACCACCCCGGACCGGGTAGCCACGGGTCAAAAACCAGGCCATAGATCAGCGCAAGTGAGATCCCTATGCCGACATGCATGAACAATCCCATCACGTAGGGTGATATACCGAAAGGGAATACCCCTCCTAACACAGCCATGATGTCCATGCGGGGGAGTCCTACCATCGGCCAACCATACATAAGTATGGTCATGGCTATTGTTCCTAAAACTCCGGCCAAGAGAGCTCTTCCAAACCTGAATGTTGTAATCACAACTATTTACCTCCTTGCTCAGCTAAACAAGAGACGGATGGAGAAGGTTCCCGGCGCGATAAAAAGAGTTTTTTCGCTAAAAATTGTTCTTTAGGAACTTTCCCCGGAGGGAAACGGTTAAATATTTAGAGCTTAGCCCAGGCGGGCACTCGATAGGTGGTTTTTTATGCAAGATGAAACAAGCCATAGCGTCGAAGGGAGGATGGCTTCTCTGTTCCAGCCGGACATTCTTCTTCCCGCTGAGTATTTTGAAAACTTACGCAGCAGGGCACACTTAGAGCCCGAGAAGAGTCTTATGCTTGCGGTCTTGGAGGACGGCATTGCATGTTTCCAGAGATATATCTTCTCTTTAGATAGCAGAGGAAAGAGCCTATTCCGTGAGGCGGAGGAGTGGATACATGAGGAGAACAGCGATTGGCTCTTCTCATTTGAAAGCATCTGTGAGGTCTTGGGTTTTAACCCTGAGTACGTTCGTCAGGGGCTGCTGCGCTGGAAGGAAAGGAAGGTCGCGGAGCATCACAAAGCCAAGATCTATCACTTAACTCCGAGAGAGGAGCCAAGTGTGGTGGCATTCGGAAGAACAGGACAGAACTCTTTGAAAGCGGCAGCTCGCTAAATCCGTCTAAAAAGGAGAGATCCTAAAATAATGAACGGGACAACCGAAGCGCTCGCTGGAGGACGGCTATTGCCATTTTCCTTGAACAAGGAGAAGGCCTTAAAGGCGGAGTTTGAGCAAGTGGCCCTTCCCCAGCTCTCTCATCTTTACACTGCGGCTTTTTACCTCACAAAGAACGAGGCCGAGGCTGAAGATCTGGTTCAGGAGACCTACCTACGAGCCCTTCGTTTCTTTGACAAATTCGAACCTGGAACGAACTGTAAGGCCTGGCTTCTATCCATCCAGCGGAACCTCTTTATCAACCGGTATTGGAAAAAAAGGCGGGAGCCAGAGATGGTGGATTGGGAAAAGATCGACCAAATTTATGAGTCCATCGTGGAGCAGGGTGAGAAGGCAAAGAAGGGTGATCCGGAGAACATTTTTTTCTCCCGACTCATGGATCACGAGGTAAAAGAGGCACTGAAGGAACTGCCGGAGGAGTACCGGAGCGCCATCATGCTTGTAGATGTTGAGGAGCTAAGTTACGAAGAGGCGGCAAAGGTCATGGAATGTGCTGTTGGTACTATTCGTTCAAGACTGTCGCGGGGACGTCGAATGCTTCAGGTGGCATTAAAGGACTATGCCTTAAAAAGAGGGGTGCTAAAGGAATAGTTATTGTGCGGGGGAACCTTTTACCAGCTGGTCCTTGTTTGAAAAGAGGCAAAGGCCGAATATAGACCGGAAAGGGGGTGAGAACAATCATAGATTGCCAAGAGTATAAAGAAATTATAGCGGCTCATGTTGATGGGGCTCTTTTGTCAGGGGAGAGGCTGGCGGCCCAATTTCACCTCGACCAATGCCCCAAATGCATGCAAATGTTTCTGTGGGAGAGTGCGGTGAAGAAAACTCTTAAGCGCAAGCTCTCTCCCATTCCGGCCAGACCAGGCTTAAAAGAAAGGCTCTTAGACCAATTAGGAGGGGCCAATAGGGAAGGCATTTTTGGCTGGTCCTATATGTCTCATGGGTTGGCGGCTGCCTTTGCCCTCTTGCTGATGGTGGCTGTTCCCTATCTGTTTTGGCCGGGCACGGTTCAGGAAGATATCCTCACCGATACGATAGCCCAGTACCAGAAGGTAACACAGGGAATCGCGAATACTCCACAAGCGGGTTCTTCGTTAACTCCTGCTGCTCGGCTGTTAGATTTGAGCCCCTGGGGTTATCGTGTATTAGCAAGGCAAACCCACCGGGTTAAAGGGCAAGAAGGGCGGGTCTTTGTCTATCAAGGGCAAGGGAAAGAGTATCTGCTGGCGCAGGAATTTGAGGGGACAGATATTTCGCCTCCTCCTGGTGCCAAAACTATTCGGGCCTCAAGTCGAGATTTTGTCAGTTATAGCCAGGAAGGTGTCAATCTGATCGCTTGGAAACAGAAGAATCTCCTCTGCATCCTTGCTTCTACACTTTCCAAGGAGAAGCTTCTCGTCCTTGCACAGCAGGTTGCCATGGGCAGTTAAAAAGAAACTGACCAGGCGGGAAGGAAGTACGAGTCCCTTTGCACCAAACAGACCTTAAAGCTAATATATAATAGGAGATTTACAAATGTCAGAAAGAAGAACCAGCGTGCTTCGAAGAAAGGGAATGTGGACGTTGGTGCTGTTCCTTTTGGCCGCAGGCCCGGTCTGGGCCGACTCCCACATCACGAGGGAAAACGGAGTAGTAGTGATACCCCTGACCCAGATCCCCTGCTTATTTGTCGAGAGCGAGGTCAATCCCAAAGACTACCGCTCCAAGAGGGCTGCGGACTGCGTTGCCATCAACAAACAAAGCATTGCTCAACGGCAGTTCAAGCCTCTTCACCTATCTCCGGGCAAGGTGATTTTCCGAGTGATAAATAAGAGTGTCCCTTATGAATTAGGTTTCTGGGTCCGGGGTCAGGGACTCGGACGGGCAGTCTTGCCGTCGGTATCCGGTGGTGGACTGCTGCTTGGCCAAACGAAGGACTATACCATCACCCTGAAAAAGGGATCTTACTGGTATAGCTGTCCGTTGAATCCTACACCGAACTACCCCCTCATCGTCGAGTAGTTCTATAAGGATGAAATCATTTCGCCC
>JAPUHZ010000505.1 GCA_027297485.1 Deltaproteobacteria bacterium | reverse complement strand
AGGGGGATTGAAACTTACTACCTGGACAATACGAATGATGAGGCCGCCATCCGGCTGGCTGCGAGGGAGAACGGGACCTCACGCAGGAAAATCTCAGATCTCCAGTTCATCTTAAGTGACTTAACTCAGAACTCAAAGCTTGAGGACTCTATTACCCTTGCCCATCACCTCCATTCCTCGGTTGTTTCGCGTGTAAGGCGAAGCTATGGTGAGGTGAAGGACCTGGGAGTCAAAAAGGCCCTGTTTCATGTCCTAGTGGGCGCGAAGATGCCCAGTGTCTTGGCGGAGATATTTTTCATCACGAACAAGAGAGAAGGGCGACGGTTGGCCAGACGAAGCTATCAAGACACTATTGTCGAGGCCTTGTATCAGGGGATCAAAAAGTATCACAAGAGCACCCTCGTAGCGAAAAACCTCTAGAAAGAATGTTCATGGATGCGGTAGCACTCTCTCAGTTCCTCATGGAAGAGACCTTGGTCGAATCCGATCTCGCGCGCGGGGCACGTGCCTATCTCCAGAGAGGTCTAAGTCTCCTGCTGGAACGGCATCGGGCGGGCGCCGGAGGTTATGAGATTGTTTCCGTCTATACGACGATGATGGATCATCTGGTCCGCCATATCTTTGAGGTGGCCAGCCGAGATTATATTCTCCGCTACCCCAGCTTAAATCTGCGCTGCACGCTGATCGCCCAAGGGGGATACGGTCGCGGGGAGTTGAATCCCCAGTCGGACGTCGATCTTCTTTTTCTCTACACCTGGAAAGTAACTCCCTATGTGGAGTTTGTAACGGAGAAGCTCCTTTATACCCTCTGGGATGCCGGTCTTCAGGTCGGCCATGCCATTCGGAGCATTGCAGAGTCACTCCGTTTGGCCAATAAAGATATGAAGGTCAAGACAGCCTTGCTCGATGCCCGCTATCTGTGTGGGGATTACCCCCTTTATAGGGATTTCGAAAAGGCCGTGGAGGAGCATCTCCTCAGGAAGAACGAGGATCGCTTCATCCGGAAAAAATTGGAGGAGAATCGCCTCCGGCACGAGCACTACGGCGGGTCGGTCTATCTCCTGGAGCCGGATATCAAGGAAGGGGAAGGGGGGCTGAGAGATATCCAGACGGCCCTGTGGATCGCCAAGGTGAAGCTTAAAATCAAAGGATTCGATGCCCTGACACATCAAGGGGTGATCCGTCCGAGAGATCTATCCGAACTAAAAATGGCCCAGGATTTTCTCTGGCGTGTCAGGAACCAGCTTCACTTTTCCTCTGGGAAGCATCAGGATCAGCTTACCTTTGAGGAGCAGGAAAGAGTCGCCCTTGCGCTCGGTTTTAAAGACGATGGGATGGTCAAAGGGGTAGAGCTCTTCATGCAGAGCTACTACCTTCACGCCTCTCAGGTCAGTCGCCTCGCCTCACTGATCATCCATCGGGTAACCGATTCTTCCGACCCACCCCCCCTGAAAGGGCGCCCCGCGGGAAGAGAGATCAGGGAAGGGGTCCGTATCTCAAAGGGTGTGCTCTGGATTTCCGACGCCGCTATTCTGGTTGCACATCCGGAAAATCTGATAAGCATCTTTGCCGATGCCCAGAGACACGGGGCCGAGATCAGCCATGAGACCCGGGAACTCGTTCATGAACGTCTGAGTCTTATCGATGATCGTTTTCGTCGTTCTGCCGCCATGAACGCGCTCTTCCTCCAAATTCTCAAATGGAAAGAACGGGTCTACGAGACTCTTATGGAAATGCACCGCTGTGGTGTCTTGGGAGCCTTTATTCCGGAATTTGGTCGTCTCCTCTGCATGGTGCTACACGATCTCTATCACATCTATACTGTGGACCAACATTCGCTGCGGCTGATCATGGAGTTGGAACGTCTTAAGTCTGGGGAGTTCAAAGAGTCCTTGCCTCTACTGACTCAATTGGCCAGGGAGGTTGAAAAAATCGAGATCCTCTATCTGGGCCTTCTCTTTCATGACATCGGGAAAGGCCAAGGGGGAGGCCATTCGGAGATTGGAAGTCGGATGGTGAGAAAGATAGCCCGGAGGATGAGGCTCAATGTCGATGATACAGCTGGGCTTGAATTCCTTGTCCGGCACCACCTACTCCTCGCCCATACGGCCTTCCGCCGGGAGATTGAGGATGAAAAACTGGTTATTGATTTTGCTAAGTCTGTGGGGAGCGTCAGCAATCTCAAGATGCTGTACCTGCTTACCTATGCCGATATCCGGGCGGTAGGCCCCTCGGTTTGGAACAATTGGAAAGGGTCCTTGTTGGCGGACCTCTATCTCCAGGCTTTGGAAGTATTGGAGAGCCTGGAGAAGGGTGAGTTTAGGAGAGTGGATCGCCGCTCGAAGATCCGCCGGATTCATGCCCGGCTGCGGCGGCGCCTTTCCAGGAAATACGGTCCCCACAAGCTCCGCTACTTCCTGGAGTCGATGCCCGAAAGATATTTCCTTACCACGCCCGAGGACGAGATCTCCCTGCACTTTGAGCTGATGGAGCAGTTTAGAGATCAAACCTATCTCAGCACAGTGCGCCATTTCCCGGAGAAGGAATACAGCGAGATGATCCTCTGCGCCAAAGACCGGCCGGGCCTCTTTGCGCGTATTACCGGGGTCTTTGCCGCTCTGGGACTGGATATCCTGAGTGCCCGAATTACAACCCGTAATGACGGTTTGATCCTGGATCTCTTTCGCATCTCTCACTCGGCGCGACCGGAGGTTGTGATGGATTCCCAGAAATGGGCCAGGGTCGGCTCCACATTGGAGGGGGTTCTCAGGGAATTTGTAGATGTTGCACGGCTGGTGGAGGAGTCGGAACGCCCATCGCTGTTTAAGAGGCGGGTCCCCAAAGTTTCCACATTTATTCAGATTGACAATAAGGCCTCCGATGACTTTACCATTGTTGAGGTTTATACGCAGGATCGCGTCGGGGTCCTCTTCACGATCACCTATGGGCTGCATCAAATGGGGATAGCTATCCACCTGGCTAAGATATCGACTAATGTGGATCAGGTGGCCGACATATTTTACGTGACCGACGAGCGAGGAGGAAAGGTTCGAGACAGCGAGCGGTTGGAGACGATCCGTCAAACCCTCTATCAAAGCTTAGTATCGGAAGATGAAAGAATCCCTCAGCCCGCACATTGATTCCTTTCTCAACATGCTCACTGTTGAGAAAGGGCTGGCGCGAAATACCCTGGAGGCCTATAGCCGAGACCTCAATCGGCTGGCCAATTTTCTGAACAGGCGGGGAGTTAAAGCCTGGGAAGAGAGCCAGACTGTCCACTTGCGTTCTTACCTGTCCTGGCTGCGGGGGCGGGGACTGAGCGTGCGTTCGATTGCCCGTAACGTTGTAGCCCTGCGTCAACTTTACCGGTTTTTGGAAAAGGAGGAGATTGTCGGAGAGAACCTGGTCCCCTCCTTTTTGTTGCATGGTGCGTCCAGAAAACTGCCCCATATCTTAGGTCGGGAGGAGGTACAGAGGCTATTAACTCAGCCGGACCCTTCGAAGCCACTGGGGAAACGGGATCAAGCGATGATAGAGCTTCTCTATGCCACAGGAGTTAGGGTCTCAGAGCTGGTCTCTCTGCAAGCGCATCAGATCAATCTTCAAGGGGATTACCTGACCGTCCGAGGGAAAGGGGCGAAAGTCCGCCTGGTCCCTTTCGGAAGGTGGGCCAGAGAAGGGCTTCTGCGGTATCTCAAGGAGGTTAGACCGAAGTTGCTTCAAGGGCGTGCGTGTCCCTTTCTCTTTCTTACGCGTTCAGGAAAGGCGTTGACACGCCAAGGCTTTTGGAAGTTGATCCGGCGCTATGCCCTGGCTGCAGGGATCGAAAAAAGGGTGACACCGCATACCTTACGCCATTCCTTTGCCACTCACCTTTTGGAAGGCGGCGCGGATCTCCGCTCGGTTCAGGCCATGTTAGGCCATTCGGATATTTCTACCACCCAAATTTATACTCACTTGAATCGCACCCACCTCAAGGAGGTCCATCGTAAATATCATCCGCGGGAAAGGGCCTCTAGGAAATAACGAAAGTTAAGGTCGATTTTCGCTGCGCAATAACCTCCCTATTCTCGCCATATGAAGCGAACCTTGAGCGCAGCGGAAACCTTTGACCATGTTTTTCCAGTCCGGGTGATACCGATGAGAGCAGTCGCAGGTCCCCTTGGGACCGCAGAGGGCCTTGAAAGTTCCCATTTCAGCGGGAACATCGGTCGAGGTCCACTCCCACACGTCTCCCTGCTTCTCTAGCCTTCCTGCTTGACAGACAGCCATCCACTCGTCCACAGTCGGGAGGCGTTTTTCCCCTGCCCACTGACAATAAGCCGCTGCGTCATGCCAGGTTACCAAGACGACCGGCTCATTCTCCATGCCTGGTGGATAGCGCCCTTTGAGCCAGTATTCAGGGGGTGAATGCCCTGTAGCCTGAGTGAAACTCATGTAATCTCGGTTCGTCACTTCGAGGGGATCCAGAGGCATGCTAGTGGGAAAAAATAGGAGCGACAGAATCACACCGATGAAAGAGATCGGCCTGGACGAATGGCGATCCTTGTCTTTAGGCATGGCTACTTCCAGCCAGCAAACTCTACCGGGAAATAAAGCAGCTGATTATTTGCTGCTGTGAAAGATCTCGTTAAACTCCTTTGCGTAGCGGTTAACATTCCTAAGTACCTCAGGCGGGATAGGAACGATTTTCAACCCTTTTTTCCCCCTCTGCATTTCCTTTCTCCCTGAGTTTCGACCTGACTTTACTATGACCGACTGTGCTTCCGGCGAGAGGGCAAAATCCATAAAGAGACGGCTGGAGGCAGGTGCCTTTGTCTTGGCTGATATTCCCATCCCGCTCACTCCAAGAGGAATGGGGTCAGCGGTCCGAACCCACTCCACCGGGGCCCCTTTGCTACGCATGTCATCAATTCTATGAGTGTAGATGATGGCAACAGAAAACTCGCCTACAGCCATGATCTGGGCGATTAAAGTATGTCCCCGGCGCCAATGAATATCTTGCTGCGCAAGTTTCTTCATTAACTTTAGGCCTTTTTCTTCGCCCATATATTTCAACATGCCGCCGTACCAGAGAAATTCTTCCGCATCCATTCCTATTTTTCCACGCCACCTGGGGTGAAGTAGATCCCACCAGTCCTTGGGGGCATGCTCCTTCGGAACTAATTTCGTGTTGTAACCGATAGCGAACTGGTTCGCAAAAAACATGACCCAGTATCCCTCCGGGTCGTAAAACTCTTTGAGGTAGGCCTTCGCTTCAGGGGAGCGATATTGCGATAGCAATCCGACGTGCTTAAAATAAAAGACTGCCTGGGACGAAACGACGTCAAAACGCGAGCTGCCTGCCCTCTCTTCAGTCATCACCCTGTTCAAAATTCTCTCTGCGCTGGCGCGGTAAAGGGACACCTTCATAAAGGGATATTTTTTCTGAAAGCGATCCACGATCGGTTTGCTGGTGGTAATGTTAAGAGAGGTATACCAGACAATCCTGCCTTTTTCTTTCCTTGCCTCTGCTTCCAACCTGCTTTCCGCGGACAAAGGCCAAGCGTGGATAAAAAAGCCTATCCAGAAAAGGAGAAGAAATGGTGAAAGGTTACGAGCATTTATACGAAGCATGCCGTTAGCCTCCTTTAAGACTGCCAATGATTAAGTTTAGATTCCTAATGGTGGCGTTTCAATATACGGCCTGATACTACTGGATGCATCCAGAAAGATC
The DNA here is from genome assembly GCA_027297485.1 of Deltaproteobacteria bacterium. The sequence goes on along the minus strand of JAPUHZ010000505.1, from coordinate 1,126 downwards.
CAGCGATTCCATATGGGTCAACGCAGACAACTCCCCGGCTCCCTGCAAGTATTATCTTTCCTAGGCCGCCTACGTTACAATAAGCCTCGGTAGCGTTCATGGTCTTTGCTTACTACAATCGCCTGACGCGCGCTCAACAACGTATCTACCGGCTAAGTGATGAGATCAGTTCCATTGAGATGCTCGCAATAGCCACTCTCGGCCCACTGGTGGAGAAAATGGCCAGGGTGCTGCAAGACGAGGACCGCCGGAAGACGGAAGCCGCCTGCCAGGAGATTGTATCTGCCCTCGCGGATAGTCTCAAAATCTATCCTGTCCGGGTTGAAGTAATGGCGATGCGGCCTTCCAGGAGCTGGGGTGAACTCCATGGTCTCTATACCCCCAAGCATGCCGGCAGGCGCGCCAGGATCACAGTCTGGATGCGCACCGCGAAGCGCCGTCAGGTCGTCGCCTTGCGGACGTTTCTCAGGACACTGATCCATGAATTCTGCCACCACCTAGACTATGAGTTACTTGCGCTCACAGAATCCTTTCACACTAATGGTTTCTACAGGCGGGAGTCCAGTCTCGTTCATCAGATGATGAGAAGTCACCGAGGGTAGTAAGAGAGAGAGAACAGGGAAAACCTTGAGTTTTTTTATTGACTACCGTATGAATCACTGAAAGGACACTGAGCCGCATCGTAGTGGATCAGAAAAGCACGGAGATGGAAGAGACAATACGTCAGATCGCTATTTGGGCCTTGCCGATCCTGATGGCTATTGTGTTCCACGAGGTGGCTCATGGATGGGTAGCCTTCCGACTTGGGGACCCGACGGCGGCTCGCATGGGAAGATTGACCCTGAACCCAATCTCGCATATCGATCTTTTCGGAACTGTCCTCCTACCCCTGCTCTTGATCGTCGCTCATTCTCCCTTTCTTTTTGGTTATGCTAAGCCTGTGCCAGTCAACTTCAATAACTTGAATCATCCCAAGAGGGACATGATATGGGTGGCCCTGGCCGGGCCTATGACCAATATCCTCTTGGCGTTTGGTAGCGTGCTGGTTCTAAAATTCCTTCTCTCGCTGAATTTTTCTCCCGACAGTTCGCTCTCATCCTTTTTTCTCACTGTTTTGACTCCCCTT
>JAPUHZ010000504.1 GCA_027297485.1 Deltaproteobacteria bacterium | reverse complement strand
TGTTGACCAGGATATCGATCCGGCCTAACGCCGCTTTCGCTCCGTTCACAAAACTCTTGATAGCATCTGGCTTGGTTAGATCCTGCGCCTGCGCATGAACTTTTACCCCATAGCGAGAAGAAATATCTTGAGCTGTTTCTTTGATCGCCTTTTCGGTCCGGCTGCACAGTGCAAGGGCGGCCCCTTCTGCGCCTAAAGCAAAGGCAATGGCCCGGCCAATCCCTTGGCTGGCGCCGGTAACCATAGCAACTCTATTTTTGAGGCCAAGGTCCATAACTTAGTTTTAAGGCGGCTAGTGTTTGTTTGTTATTGGGCTAACGACTAATCTGGACTAAGAAGATCTGCAAGTGCCTCGATTGACGGCAGCTTCTCTAAACCGCTAACAGTAGCAACAATTTTGTCCACCCTCTCTCGGGGCAAAGCCAATCCTGCGTTTGCGCGAAATTTCTCCTCGATCTCTGCCAGAGTAAACGGAAACTCTAATCCCCCTCTTGGGTAGGGCTGGTTCTCTTCCAGGATCGTCCCGTTCTTTAATCTAATCTTAACATGGCCCGAGAAATGGCGAGGATAGTCGATCGTAGGGTCCAGTTCATAGCGCACCTTTCCGGCCAGGGAGAGGACTTCGGAATCATGGATAGCCTTCTCTGAAAACTCTTCCAGACCAGCCTTGCCCCGAATGAGCATGGTAGCGATGCTATAGGGTAGGCTGAACTTAGCGCCGTAAGAGCTGGAAGGTCGTTGTTTCTCTTTCAGAGGTTCCCAGAGTCGGTGCACTGGCCCTTCTGCGGTACGGCAAATAACTTCTTCGACATCCTCTGCTCGGATGGCATGATCCTGTCTTAACCTCAAGGCACAGTCCATATAGGGATGAGAGATCGAACCGCACGGATAGGATTTAAAGGCAATCCGTGGAATCTCCCAGGTCTTGCCCAGTTCCCTGAGTCTTTCGAACTGGTATCCGTTGTCACCGCCAAAGGCTTGATAAAAACCATGACGACCTTCAAAAACCGACGCGGGACCCCGAAATCCCCTGGTGGCCAAAAGCACCGCGATAATCCCGCCATGGGCAGACCAACCGGGGTGGAGCCTCTTGCTCCACGAGCCGTCGGTCAGGTATTCGATAATTCCCGAGCTCTGACTCCCACAAAGACCAAAAGCATCCTTCAACTGGGAAAGCTCAAGAGCATGGAGTTTGCCGGCGGCCGCCACTGCCCCAAAGGTACCGCAAAGGGCTGTGGGATGAAACCCGCGGGCATGGAATTTTCCCGGAGCCACCAAACCTACCTTGCACATCACCTCGATCCCTGCCACCGTCGCCTCCAGCACGCTCTTTCCGCTCGCTCTGATCTCCTCACCAACAGCTAAAGCCGTTATTGCCCCACAACACCCCGTGTGAACGATGGCTTCCTCTAGCGTGTCATCGTAGTCCAGGCCGTGGGCCAAGGTCCCGTTGGCCAAAACTGCATTGGCCGATGCTACCCTGCGAGAGGTGCCAATCAAACGGCTGTCCAGAGGTCCTCCAAGGGCACTCGACACCTCAAGCACCATATGCCCAAAGTCCATAGTAGAAGAGGCCAGGGCAATCCCCAAGGTGTCAAGAAAGATCAGCTTGGCCTTCTCACTCACCGCCGGTGGAATTTCATCCAGCCTCAGCCCTCGGACAAATGTTGCTACCGCTTCCGAATACCGCTCCACTTCTTACTCCTCGGCCCTTTCGCCTTTACTCTCTTAAGGGCCTTAGGCTTTTCCCCGCCAAGAGCCCGGATCAAAGGCACAATGCTCTCCATCCGCTCCAGGTTTGCAACCAAATCGATTACCTTTTCTGTGTCTTTCTGGGAAAGGACTAGACGGGCGCAGTCGCGAAATTTTTCCCCTAACTCTGCCCAACTCATGGGCTTTAATGGGTGGCCCCTGGCTACGTCAGCCCTTCCCTCGATGGTCTTACCCTCTTTAAGTTTAATCCGAATGCGGGAACGCACCTGGTCGTAACCGAGAGCCTCGAGCTCCTGATCCACATAGAGTGTAACCCGCTTCATGAACTCTACGACCTTGGGCTCCCGGACCTTTCTGTCCCTAAACTGCGCAATGCCTGCTTTGCGCTCCAAAACTCCCATAGCCATGCAGAATGGGATGCTGAACTTCCCTTCCAGTGCGGTTTTGGGCATCGGGTAGATCAAGGCATTAGGGACATTGGAGTTCGTTCCCACATCAATCGCTTCTATATCGTCGGCATGGAGATCATGCCCCTTAACCAAATCCAAAATGAGATCCTGCGCTGGATGGGAAAGAGAACCCGAAGGATAGGGCTTGATGGAAATCCCAGGCTCCTGCATGAAATAGGGACGACCGAGACGGCCAACAATCTTTGTCTCGTCATATCCCCCTGCCATGGCGTTGAAAAAGCCCCTCTTGGCCTCCAGAATGTTGTGCGCTGTCGTAAAACCCATCCGCGCCAAACGAGCAGCGGTCACTCCGTTCTCTGCCGCGCGTCCGGCATGGAGGGGCTTGGTCATGGTGCCAAAGTTTTCTCGTAACCCAGAGCCCATGCTAGCCGCTAATCCCAAGGCCCGCTCTAAACTCTCCTCTCTCAGCCTCAAAAGTTTCCCCACGGCCATAGCCGCCCCAAGCCCACCTATGGTTCCCGTAGAGTGAAATCCGGCTTGGTAGTGTCGTGGGTTAATGGCATCCGCAATGCGACATTCTACCTCCACTCCCAGGATATAAGGCAAAAGAAGATCTTTACCCGAAATCTTTAGCTTTTCTCCAACAGCCAAAACCGCGGAAAGAACAGGAGTAGTCGGATGAGTCAGCAGCCCGTAAACTCCCTCTTTGGAGGTAGACAGTTGCGTATCATCATAATCCATTGCATGGCCGGCGGCACCATTGGCCAAAGCAGCCTTTTCGGGAGATGCCATGAAACCAGTGCCCACGACCGTAGCCTCAGCCTTACCCCTGAGCTCCCGGATATAGCTCTGGAGGATACGCGAACTCTTTTCTGTGGAGCCCGCCAAGATCACCCCCAATCCGTCCAGCACAAAACCTTGGGCCAGGCGAATCACTTCCGGCGGGACATCTCTGTAATGCGTTTCGTAAACAAAACCCACAACCTCTTGAGTCAAATCCATCGCTTTCTCCTCTACCACCACGAGATCATCTGGCAAAGACCGATAACACGATTAAGCAAATTTTTCCAGCGCTTGACACATAGCATGGAGTACGTTAGTGTTCCGCTAACATAGTATTGGACACCTTATCCAGAGTGGTGGAGGGATTGGCCCTGTGAAACCACAGCAACCGGTTCCATCTAGCGAGATGGAGCGCTGGTGCTAACTCCCACCCCTAAAAGGGGAGAGATAAGGTGAGGGAAACCTCTCCTTATCAATGGGAAGAGGTTTTTTTTTGGCCTTTAGCCATGACTATTCGTCTGACACCCGAGCAAATTGAGCGATACAGTCGCCAGATCATGATCCCTGACCTGGGAGGCAAAGGACAAATCCGTTTGCGCCAGGCACGGGCCCTGATCATCGGCGCAGGAGGTTTGGGCAGTCCCGCGGCGTTCTACTTGGCAGCAGCAGGAGTTGGAACCTTGGGCCTCGTGGACGGTGATCGGGTGGAGCTTTCCAACCTCCAGCGGCAAATCCTCCACTTTACCTCGGACATAGGCCGACAAAAGGTGGAGTCGGGCAAAGAAAAACTCAATCGACTTAACCCGGAGGTAGAGATCCGTACTTATCCGGTGCGTTTCCAGGAAGAAAACGCGGCGGAGATTGTCGCCCCCTATGATTTCATCATTGACGGCAGCGACAATTTTGCCACTAAGTTCCTCGTTAACGACATCGCGGTGGATTTGAGAAAACCCTTCTCTCACGCCGGGATCATGCGTTTTCAGGGCCAGACCATGACCGTGATCCCCGGCAAGAGCGCTTGCTATCGCTGCCTCTTTAAAGATCCTCCAGCCCCCGGCGAGATTCTGAACTGCCAGCAGGCAGGCATCCTCGGCGCCATCGCGGGCACCATAGGTTCGATCCAGGCTACGGAGGCCATTAAATACTTCGTCGGGATGGAAGAAGAACTGCTCGTGGACCGGCTACTGACTTACGATGCCAAAACAATCAAATTCCGTACCATCGAGGTGCGGAGAAACCCACAGTGCAGCGCCTGTGGGGAAAAAGGGACGGGAGAGTTGAAACTCACCTCGACAGCTTGAAGATAAAGGGAAAGGGGAATCCATGAGTTTTGTCAAAGGACTTCAATGTAGAGAATGCGGCCAAGCGTACCCCAAGGAGCCCCTGCACGTGTGTGAGACCTGTTTTGGTCCATTGGAGATCGTCTACGATTACGACCGAATTAAGAAGACGATCACGCGCGAAAAAATCCTATCGGGGCCAAAATCTCTTTGGCGCTATCGAGATCTTCTGCCGATCGACGGAGAACCCCAGGCGGGACTCTATTCCGGTTTCACTCCTCTCATCCGTGCCCACAGATTAGGAGAGGCCCTGGGGGTCAAGGAACTCTACATCAAAGACGACTCGGTCAATCACCCTACTTTTTCGTACAAGGACCGTGTAGTTTCAGTGGCCATATCCAAGGCCATCGAGTTTGGCTTTGATACGGTCTCCTGTGCCTCCACAGGAAACCTCGCCAACGCGGTTGCAGCCCATGCAGCCAAGGCCGGCCTCACCTGCTACGTTTTTATCCCCGACGGCTTGGAACAGGGAAAGATTATCGGCTCGGCCATCTATGGCCCGCGTACTATCTCAATCAAAGGGAACTACGACGATGTCAACCGGCTATGCAGCGAGATTGCCGACAAATACGGCTGGGCCTTCGTCAACGTCAATCTCAGACCCTATTACGCTGAGGGGGCCAAGACCCACGCCTTCGAGATCGCTGAACAGTTAGGATGGAAGCTCCCGCGCCATATCGTGGTTGCCTCCGCCGGGGGCACCATCTTACCCAAGATCGGCAAGGCTTTTAACGAACTCAAACGGGTGGGTTTGATTGAGGATAGTCACTGCAAGATTTACTCGGCGCAGGCCACCGGCTGTGCCCCTATCATCCAAGCGCTCAAGAAGGGAACAGATCTCATCAGCCCGCTAAAACCCAACACCATTGCCACCTCTATTGCCATCGGCAACCCGGCCGACGGATACTATGTGCTTAAGACCATACGGGAATCGGGAGGATGGGGAGAGAGCGCCACCGACGAGGAGATCCTCGACGCCATCAAGCTCCTCGCACAGACTGAGGGAATCTTCACCGAACCGGCAGGTGGAACCGAAGTAGCAGTAGCCAAAAAGCTCATTCAACAAGGGAGGATTCCTCCGGACGAATCCGTCGTCATCAGTATTACCGGCAATGGGTATAAAACCCTCGAGGTAGTCGCCCAGAGCGTGGAGAAGCCATTCAGAATCAACGCAAACCTTAAAACCTTTGACGAACTATACCTTCAGCTTACCCAGCCGTCCGCCGGAAAAGCCCTAGCCAGCGAGGGGTAGTCAAAAAAGTAGTCAGGAGTCAGTATTCAGAATCCCCCTCCAGGATCCTGGATCCTGGATCCTGGATCCTGCATTCTGCTTTCCGAAGCACCTTGAAAGGTTCACTCAGAAGGTTTATAAAAAGGTATTCATTTGAATTCTTAAGGAGGTTTGATTATGACAGTGCGTGTTCGTGTACCTACGCCACTGCGCAAATTTACCAATGGGGCCGGTGAGGTCAATGCCCAAGGAGTCACCGTGCGTGCCCTGGTGGAGGATCTGGAACATAATTTTCCGGGAATCAAGGAGCGGATCTGTGATGAAAATGGAAAAATCCGCAGGTTCGTAAACGTTTACGTCAACGGGGATGACATACGCTTTCTCCAAAACCTGGAAACGTCCCTCAAGGAGGGAGACGACATATCTATCGTCCCGGCCATTGCAGGAGGGATGTGAATCCGCCTTCCCCTCTTCATATGGTAAAACCAACCACCGCTCGATGGGTAGTTTCCGAAGGAGCGCCAGAACCGAAGAAAGTAGAGTCAGTTCTGGCTCTGATTGGAGAAACCCCTCTCTTGGAGATCCGCAAGGTAGCTTATGGGCTGTCCCCGGGAGTCCGGATCTTTGCGAAGCTGGAAGGTTTCAATCCGGGAGGCTCGGTCAAGGATCGACCTGCCTTAAAAATGATTCAGGAGGGAATCAAGTCGGGACAACTGAGAAAGGGAAAGACTATTATTGACTCCACCTCGGGAAACACGGGAATCTCCTTGGCCATGATCGGAGCGGTCCTGGGTTATCCCGTTGAGTTGGTTATGCCTTCCAACGTAAGTACCGAACGCAAACGTATTATTGGTGGCTTTGGCGTGAAGGTGACCTTCAGTGATCCCCTGGAAGGGTCCGATGGAGCGATCCATCTCTGCCGAAAAATTTTTGAAGGAGACCCGGGGAAATATTTTAAGCCCGATCAGTATTTCAACCCCATGAATTCCCAGGCCCACTACGAAACAACCGGGCCGGAGATCTACCGTCAGACCGGAGGGGAGATCACCCACTTAATCGCAGGGATCGGCACCGGCGGGACCATCATGGGTTCGGGCCGTTTCCTCAAAGAGATGAACCCGAAGATCCGAGTCATTGCCGTCGAGCCGGATGATGCCCTTCACGGGCTGGAAGGGCTCAAACACATGGCCACCTCTATCACTCCGGGGATCTATCACGAGGAGGAGTTGGACGAAAAAATCCCAGTTGGTACAGAAGACGCTTATGCCATGGTCTATCGTCTCAGTCAGGAGGAGGGTGTTTTAGTGGGGCAGTCTTCCGGGGCGGCGATGCATATCACCTTACAGGTAGCCAAGAAACTCAGGGCGGGCACCTTGGTAACGGTTTTCCCTGATTTTGGCGATAAATACCTAACTAGTAATTTATGGGTGGGCTGGCGTCATCAAATGTTGATTGGAAATCAGAAATTTTCTATATGAATCATCTAAGATGAAACCACAAAAGGACACTGTCTGCGAGCGGGTCTATCTCACCTTCCCCAAGGAGCTAGTGAAAGAGCCCATTGTTTGCTTGCTGGCAAAGAGGTTCGACATTCTTTTTAATATCCGGGGATCGACGGTCACAACAGAGATGGGACTAGTAGCCCTTGAAATCAACGGCGAACGGAGAGAGGTAGACAAGGCCATCCACTGGCTCAAAGAAAAAGGCGTGATCGTCGAGCCCATCGAAAAAAACGTGATAGAGTAGACGGCTCAATGCTGGTTCAATGTCCCAGTTGCCATACTACTTACAGGGTTTCCAATGATCTTATTACGAAACCCAACCCCACTTTCCGCTGCTCCCGTTGCAAACACATCTTTGTCTTAAGGTTAAAATCTGAGATAAGACCAGTTTCCAAGACAACCACTCCCCCATCCATCACCCCGCACCAAGATGAGAACGAAAACCGCGAGCTGAGTTTTTCCTTCCCTCCCCCTGAAAAGAGGGAAGCGAGAGAAGAAAAACGCGAAGAGACCCCTGCCTCCCCGATGGTTGAAGAGCAGACGTCGCCTCCACCCGACAAAGAGCAGGCACCGCCTCCGACCAACGACTCCTTCATCATTCCCGAAGAGGGCCGACCCCCTCGGACGGGCACCACTACCGAAACAGAGCTTCAGTTCGAAAAGGATTGGCAGAGATCTTTTCCGCCGCTGGAGGAAAGAGAACCCGCCCTTGCTATTGACCCGTATCAGGACCGACCTGTCTCCACCATACCTTACCTCAGCCTATTTGGGGCCCTCTTGCTAGTCTATTCCCTGCTCACCCTCACGCACCAAGCCCAACCAAAGACCATGGAGACTTTTATAAAAGCCATCCCTTGGCTGGGCTCCTCGGTATTCAAAAACAACCATCTGCGGGAGGGAATCGTTCTCCAATCCCTCCGTTCCAGCTTTCAGACGATCCCGAGAGATCGAGCGGTTTTCGTGGTCTCAGGTACGGCCGTCAATCACAACCCCGTTAGCGTGCGTGAGGTCCGAATCGAGGGGCATATTTACAACACGGAGGGAAAGGAAATAGGGCGCCAGGCCATCTGGGTTGGAAACCCCATCTCCCCAAAGATCATGAAAAATCTAACAGCTCAGGATATCTCTATCCTCCAAAAGCTGAGCCCGCAAAAGAGGTTTGAGATTTCTCCCGAGGGGTCTAAAGGTTTTGTAATCGTATTTCTGAAACCAAACGGAGAGATTAAAGATTTCAGTTGTCGAGTCTTGTCAGCGCAGAGGGGAGCCTAAGGTGATTCTTTCCTGTTCTTTTCTCTTTCCTCCCCCTCTCCCTCTTTCGGGCTGACATCGATTTCATCAGGCTCTTTTACGGACTTCCGAAAGCCGCGTATTGCTTTACCGAGACCTTCACCGAGTTCGGGGAGCTTGCGACTAAAAAGCACAAGGACGATAACAAGGATGATCAACAGCTCCCATATCCCCAGGCCAAACATATACCCTCCAAATATGGCATTCTAGTTCATCTCCACCTCGGTTTGCAACCCTACGCTTGCTCACCAAACCAACAATGGGTTAAAATAACCATGTGCATTCACCCAGGTCCTCGCTGATCCCTTTCTTTCTCCTTTCTCTGGCCCTGCATCTCTTTTTCTTTTTTTCCTGGCCCAACCCTCCAAAGAGAGAGAAGATCACGGGCCGAATCCCTGTAGCTTTCCTTCCGTCGCCTGAAGAAAAGAAAACAAAGCCTGTCAAGAAGACCAAGGCGATCAGCACCCGGCCCTCCAAAGTACCCGCCCAGGTGGCAAAAAAAACAACTCCCCTACCCAAAGAGATAAGAAGGGATCCGTGGGAGCTATCAGAGAGAGAAAGAAAGAGGGAAGAACCTGACTATTTTAAAGATCAAGCACGGGAAAAAAATATCATTGTCCGCCGTCCCCTCCCTACATTAAAAGACCTGCTGCCTCCCGTGACCTGGTCTTCCTCAGGAGATCCGACAACTATTCGGCAAGGGGCTGTCCGACTCGACACCCGACAGCCGAAATACATCTCTTACTTTACCAGTATCAAACGGGCTATCGAGGTGGTGTGGGAATACCCGGAGCCGGCGCTACGCCACAGGTTACAGGGAAAGCTGGTCCTAAAATTCACGATCCTAGGCAATGGCGACTTGCAGGAAGCACGCCTTATCCGTTCTTCCGGCTTTTCAGTATTGGATCGAGAAGCGATGCGTGCGTTGCAGGTCGCTTCTCCGTTTCAGCCGATTCCTCCGTGGATTGGGAAAAGCCGCCTGGATATCATTGCCAGCTTTGAATATTACGATAACCGTCTCAAATACGGCTTCATCCCTTAAGACCCAAAACAAAACTGTCTGGACCCGAACATTCACCTCCTCTATTTCTTCTAACCCCGCGATGACATTTTCGGCACAGTGAAGCAGCCTCTTCCCCACTGCTGTAAATGACCCTTACTCCCCAGCCGCTCGAATAGCTTAACCACTATTCCGGCGTGACTAACCAATACGAGCGTCGCCTTGATCAAGTTATATCGACCATGGGGTTTGGACCCCGCGGTCGACCAAAGGGGAGAGCTGCCGCTTCTCCCCTTTGGAAACCCCATCGGCTTTGTGCCCGCGGCAAGCCGCGGGGTATGATAATAATCAATCTTTAGGGGCTTCCCACCTAAGCACAGGCTTTCTGGCTGCCCGGGTTTCATCAAGTCGGTTGACAGGTGTGGAGTGAGGAGCACCCTTTACCAGGGCTGGATTCTCTTTGGCCTCGCGGGCGATGGAGATCATGGCATCGGCAAACGCATCCAGAGTCTCCCGGCTCTCTGTTTCTGTCGGCTCGATCAAGAGCGCCCCGGACACGACCAGGGGAAAATAGATGGTAGGAGGATGAAAGCCGTAGTCCAATAACCGTTTGGCAATATCCAGTGTGTGGACTCCATATCTCTGCTGGAAACGATCAGTAAAGACGCATTCATGCATGCAGGGTTCCGAGTAGGGAAGGTGGAAGGCTTTCTCAAGCCTTTTCCTTAGATAGTTGGCGTTGAGAAGCGCCATCCGGCTCATCTCCTCCAGCCCATCAGAGCCTAAGGAAATGATGTAGGCATACGCTCGCACCAGAATACCAAAATTGCCAAAGAAGGAACGGACCCGACCCACGGATTTGGGAAAGTCCTCCCGTAACTCAAAACTGCCGTCTCCCTTAATAACCCGGGGTATCGGGAGATAGTCCCGGAGAAATCCCTTAAGTCCCACAGGACCTGCACCGGGGCCACCTCCCCCATGAGGGGTAGAAAAGGTCTTGTGGAGATTGATGTGAAGCACGTCCACTCCCATATCCCCAGGTTTGGCTATGCCCATGAGGGCATTGAGATTAGCCCCGTCCAGGTAGACCAGCCCGCCCTTCTCATGAACCGCCTCGGCGATCGCCTGAATGTTCTGCTCAAAGATGCCCAGGGTATTCGGATTCGTGATCATCAGAGCCGCCACCTCCTCATCCATAACCTTTCTCACGTTTTCCGTCTCGATCATCCCCCGATTATTGGAAGAGATCTGGACCACCTCATAGCCGCAAAGGGTGGAGCTGGCAGGGTTGGTGCCATGGGCTGTATCCGGAACGATAATCTTTCTGCGCGGATTTCCCTGCCCTGCCAGGTGGGCGCGGATAATCATCAGGCCCGTCAGTTCTCCTTGCGCCCCGGCCGCCGGCTGCAGCGTTATGTGATCCATACCGCTGATCTCTGCCAGCATCCCCTCAAGATCATAAAGCAACTCCAGGGCCCCCTGAATCCATTCGGGTGGAGCTAGAGGATGCAGAAGAGAAAGGCCTGGGAGACGTGCTACCACCTCATTGACCTTGGGGTTGTACTTCATGGTGCAGGAACCCAGGGGGTAGAACTGGCTCTCGATGCCGTAGTTGAGATGCGAGAGACGAGTGAAATGACGACACACTTCCAGCTCTCCCAGTTCGGGAAAGCCCGGGATCTCATCCCGAAGCAACTCAGGAGGAATTTCTTCTACTCCCTGCTTTTTGTCCTCAGGCCAGAAAAAACCGCTTCTTCCCGCTGAGCCACTCTCAAAGATCAGAGGAGGAGCGGAGCCCCCACGCTTAGTCCCCGGAGAACGTCCTGACAAGGTGCTCGACCTCCTCTTCATCGTTCATTTCGGTGACGCAGATGAGCAGGCCATCTTGAAGCTCAGGATACCAGCGGCCCAGGGAAATCCCAGGAATAATCCTCTCACCAGTGAAGCGGGGAAGGCGCTCGGTCAATCCTCTATCCTTAAGAACAAACTCATTAAAAAACGGGCCTGTAAAGGCGGGAACAAGCCCTGCCTCCGTAACAAGACGCTCTTTGGCCGCGTGGGCATGCCTCACATTGATCTCGGCAAGGCGGCGGATCCCGTCCTTCCCGAGAATGGCCATAAAGACCGTTGCCGCCAGGGTGCATAGGCTTTGGCTGGTGCAAATATTCGATGTGGCCTTTTCGCGCCGGATATGCTGCTCCCGGGTGGCAAGGGTCAAAACAAACCCGCGACGCCCATCGCTGTCGACCGTTTCCCCAACTAACCTCCCCGGCATACTGCGAACGAATCTCCTCTGAGAGGCAAAGAAGCCAAACCCCGGGCCTCCGAGAGACATTGGAATTCCTAAGCTTTGCCCTTCACCGACAGCGATATCAGCGCCCCAAGCCCCCGGTGGTTTTAGAAGCGCTAGGGATAAGGCCTCAGTCGTGACCGTGACGAGAAGGCTCCCAGACCGAGCGCAGGCTGCCTGGATAGGGGCAAGGTTCTCAATCACCCCAAAAAAATTGGGATAACCCACCACCACACACATCGCCTTCTCATCCATCACCCTAGTAAGAAACTCCACGTCCGTCTCCCCACTCTCGTTAAAAGGGACCTCCACCAGTTGGAGATCCATATTCTTGAGGTAAGTGGTGATCACCGAGCGATACTGGGGATGAAGGGAGCGGGACAGGAAAACTCGATCCCGACCTTCCCGTTGAATGCGGCGTGCCATGAGCACCGCCTCAGCAGCCGCTGAGGCGCCATCGTACAGCCCTGCGTTGGCTACCTCCATGCCGGTAAGCTGACACATCAGGGTTTGAAACTCATAAATGGCCTGAAGCGTTCCTTGACTCACTTCAGGCTGGTAAGGGGTGTAAGAGGTTGAAAACTCGGAGCGAGAGATGAGCGCATCCACTGCGCTGGGAATAACATGATGATAAATTCCTCCACCAAGAAAAAAATGCCAATCCTGTGGAGTGGCATTTCTAGCCGCAAGCGAGGCCATTTTCCGCTTGACCTTCGCCTCGGTTAGGCCCAGGGGAAGGGAAATCCTGGCTTGCTCTCTAAGGGATTGGGGAATATGGTTGAAGATCTCCTCGATCTGGCTCAAGCCAATTGCGCGGAGCATCTCCTCCTTGTCCGTAGCGGTATGAGGGGTATAAAGCATGAGAAAAACTTACTCTTCCTCGTCCTCTTCTTCTTCCTCTCCCTTCTCTTCTTTTTCCTGCTCCACATACTCTGTATACTCATCCGCATTCATGAGATCCTTAAGGTCCCCCATATCTGTCATTTCCACTTTGATCATCCACCCGTCCCCATAAGGATCCTCATTGATCGCCTCCGGGCTATCCGGCAGAGTATCGTTAACCTCAAGCACAGTGCCGCTGACCGGGGCAAAGATATCTGAAACCGCCTTGACCGACTCCACAGCCCCAAAAGGATCACCCTTAACTACCTTTTCCCCAGCTTCCGGAAGTTCCACATACACGATGTCACCGAGCTCTTCCTGCGCATATTCGGTGATCCCTACGGTAGCAACTCCATCTCCCACCAGCACCCATTCATGCTCTTTAGAATATTTTAACTCCTCAGGAAACTCCATCTCTCTCCTCCTTTGGCTTATGCCTTCCTACAACCGACTCCTGCTCACTGGCTCACCGACGGTAGAAAGGCAAGGAGACAATCCGGGCCCCAACCTTCCGACCTCGGATCTCTATCTCCACGCTATTCCCCACACCCGCCTCCTCCGCCAACACATACCCTAGGGCAATGGACCGCTTAAGCGTGGGGGATTTCGTCCCACTGGTTACCTCCCCGATGGGACGGCCTTGCTTGAGAATCGGATAATGACTCCGGGCAATCCCTGGCTCGATCGTCTCTAACCCCACGAGCTTACGGCCCACCCCTTCTTGTCTCTGCTTGAGCAGGGCCTCTCGACCCAGGAAAAATCCCTTGGAGAATTTGGTCACCCATTCCAATCCCGCCTCCAAAGGAGTCGTGGTATCGTCCAACTCATGCCCGTACAGTGGGAAGGCCCTTTCAAGACGCAGCGTATCCCTGGCACCGAGCCCGACAGGTTGAAGCCCGACCTCTCCTCCTGCCTCGAGGAGAGTATCCCAGAGTCTCTCACCCTGGTTGGGATCGCAATAAAGCTCAAAACCGTCCTCCCCGGTATATCCCGTACGGGCCACCAAACAGCGGATTGCGGAGATCTCGCCGAAGGAGAAGTGAAACGGCTGTATCTCTTCCAAACGCAGAGGAGTTAAACGCTGCAATATTTTCTCCGCCAAAGGTCCCTGAAGGGCCAACTGGACATAACGAGAACTGGTATCTTGAACCTCCACCGTCCCGTCCGATTTTTCCTTTATCCACTGAAAGTCCTTATCCGTATTAGCGGCATTGACGCAGATAAGAAAATGATTCTCCTCCAGCCGATAGATTACAATGTCGTCAACAATTCCCCCCTCTTCGTTGAGCAACAAATTATACTGTGCCTGGGCCGTCTTCATTCGGGAGACATCGTTGGCCGTGACCCTTTGACAGAGATCTAAGGCATGAGGACCACGAACCTCCAACTCCCCCATATGACTCACGTCGAAAAGGCCGGCCCGGCTGCGCACCGCTAAATGTTCCTCTATGACTCCGCGGTACTGAACAGGCATCTCCCACCCCCCGAACTCGACTATCCTCGCCCCCAGCCGCCGATGGACTCGATAGAGGGGGGTTCTCTTGAGCCTTTGGATCGGGGGTGTGGCTGCCGTTTTCACGTGACTCGGTTCAACCCTCCTGCCGCAAAGAGTCCTTCGCCGCCCTTAAAGTATTAAAGAGGAGCATGCAGATCGTCATCGGCCCAACTCCCCCGGGGACAGGCGAGATCCAAGCGGCACGATCTTTGGCACTCTCGAACTCTACATCACCCACCAGCTTGCCGTTGGGGAGCCGATTGACTCCTACATCGATCACCACCGCGCCCGGCTTGACCCAATCACCGCGGACCAGACCTGCCTTGCCGATAGCAACGATCAAAATATCTGCCCGGCTGACCTCATCCCTGAGGTGAGCGGTGCGCGAATGGCATAGAGTCACAGTGGCATGCCGGGCCAGGAGCATCAAGGCAACCGGCTTTCCCACAATGTTGCTCCGACCGACCACCACCGCGTTTTTGCCTTTAGGGTCACAACCGACAGAGTCTAATAGCTTTATAATCCCCATAGGGGTGCAGGGCTTGAAACCCTCAGCGCCTAGAAGGAGACGTCCTTGGTTGACCGGATGAAACCCGTCGATGTCCTTTTGGGGCGAGACCGCTTCCAAGATTCTCTCCGCGCGGATGTGGGCCGGCAGAGGAAGCTGGACCAGGATGCCATGAATTTCCTTATCCCGATTTAAACTATGGACAAGCGAGAGCAATTCTTTTTCCGAAATGGCGGCAGAAAGAAGATGCTCCTGGGATTGGATTCCCACCTCCTTGCACGCCTTTTCCTTGTTTCTAACATAGAGGTGTGAAGACGGGTCATCGCCTACTAGGACTACTCCGAGCCCAGGGATCATTCCCCATCTCCGCTTGAGCCCTTCGACTTCTTCTTTGATCTGCTTTCGGATCTCTCGCGCAACCGCCTTGCCATCAATGATCATAGCCATCATTTTCCTCGCATCAAGTTACAAATTCCTCGCATCAAGTTACAAACTCTATACAGAAAAAAAAAAGTTTGTAAAGGCTCCCTACCCATATTTTGTCTTGAGACAGAAAAACCGGAGGTCAGCCCGTCCATGCCCTTTATTAATGAGTTCATAAGTATCTTGACAGGCCACCGTTCCCTAATAACGGCCGGCCCTCGGGGCGAGCCCTTCCAAGCGCGGTCAATGGGCCTCTGCCTTGTAGGCCACCCCCCGTCCTCTCCAAGGGTGGTTATTCCCACCGCCCGGGCCAGAACGTAACCTTCACGTCCCTGTGCCCGCGCTCTCCAGGACTCGCCCCTCGGTCGCCTGATGGAACCTTACTAATGAACTCCTTAATAATTCTATCCCCCTACCGCAACATGCACACCCTTGACAACTAAAAGGTGAGATAGATAGAGTGCCCACATCCCGCG
>JAPUHZ010000503.1 GCA_027297485.1 Deltaproteobacteria bacterium | reverse complement strand
CGACAAAGGCGGCGTAATCAATTTCATCCTTCGGTGGTCTTACCTTGACGCCACGCTCGACTGCGCCCATCACCATCTCAGCGGTGAAAGCCGATCCCTCGGGGAGGCCGGGGAGATTGAGATGCAAGCGCCGGTACTTGTGAGCCGGTAGCCTGCGCTGCTGTTGTTCGAGGTAGCCTGAATCCTGCCAGCTCCCACGGCTAGGGTTCGCCTTGTCCTCAGGAGAGGCATTCTCAAGCTCAAGGTCGGTCACATGGTCCGCCGCATACCAGGAAAAAAACATCCGGGGGTCCTGTCCCTTCTTGCCGGCGGCAATCAGGTCAAATAGCGGAACGCCAGGCTTGTGGTAGATCGAAGCGTAGGAAGTGATCCACATGAGCGCGTCCAGCCGTGTAGGGTCCGGCTGCATGGCCTCTAAGAGATCCCAGTTTTTATATCCGTGAATCTCATCGAAGCCGCAAAAGAGGTAAGTTTTACCATGGCTCCCTATCACGTCTTGAGCGGGAAGGATCTCCAGAAACCCTTTCCCGTCCTTGCGCTCGATCACCTTCTGTTTGACCTCCGTCGCGTCGGCCAGGATCGGATTCACGCGAATGAGCTTCTTTGCTAGCTCCAGATCATCGCCCGCTTGATCCTGATCGTTCGCGAGAACATAGCATTGATTCCCGGCTTCGCTCTGCCAAGCCAGGAGGCGGTAGAGAGCCGTAAGGATCAAGTCCGTGGTCTTCCAGTTCTTCTTTGCCCGACCGGACAGGACAAGATTATAACGGGGCCTGCTCTCCTCATCGAACGTGAAAAGGGCTTGCTCAAAGATCCGCTGGCGATAAGGTTCAATCACCTTACTTAGCGGACGCCTGTCAATCCACTTGAGCAAAGAGAAAAACTTAAGCGGGTGAATCTGATTGTCAATCTTCGCGTTCATCCTTGCCGCCCATTGTCTGGAATGTAGATGTGGACAAGTTCCGGCTCCTCTAGGTGCGCGTTTAGCGCTCTCAATGCGGCCCACCCCTGAGCCATGGTGAGACCGGTTAGGAGTTTGGCCGTCCGCCTCAACGCCACGGTGTCATTCTTGCAGTGGGTAGAACAGAACCGCCTCGGCGTCCTTCTCCAACTACCCGAAGGCATGGGTTCAATCGCACTCCGGCAAACAGGGTTGGAACATCTCTCAGAGATCCCCTCTGCTAGTCGCACGCTACTATTTAAAGCATGATCTCTCATCGGCCTTAGTTATCCCCCCTTCCTGGGCCGTTGACGGCTTATTTAGCTTTGCCAGCTCTTGGGCCAGGTCAGGGATGTCCTTCGCTCTTCGGTAAAGACCGAAGAGCTTGATGTTTTCCCGCCTGTGCGCTGCCAGCTTTGTACGGGTATCGAAGCAGGGATGCGGCCTGCCTTTCCTGACGATGTTTCGCTGCGCAAGGTAGCCATCGAAAGCGGCAACGTAGAAGTCCATCCAAACGGTGTCCTCGATGAGGGTTAATTCCTGCGGGGAAACATCTTCCCCAAGGGCAGAGACGTATTCTTGCTTTCTCTCTTCTAACACCCTCCAAAAGCGCCTTCTCAGGTCCTTCTTGCCTTCTTTTCGTAGAGCAAATAACGAGTAATACCCATGCCTGAACCCGTTCTTATTGCCCACTTGCCCGCCTCTGGGCATGGGTTTCTTTTGGGTTCTATTCGCCCCCAAGACTTGCCCCCAACAAAAAAAGAGCCATGAAATCAACAGCTTTCATCTCTGTCGCCATGGCTCATATCCGCGGCGTCGGCGGTTCGAGTCCGCCCACCGCCACCAATGCTAAGGTGGTTTCTTAGAATTTAAAGTTCCACTCATCGGTTGAATATTGTTTTCTTACTAGCCTGTCGATTCTTTCGAAAGGAACGTTTTTGAGTTCTTCCTCCGCGTTCCACGATTTTTGAAGGGCCTCTTTAATCGTGCGAGGTGGGACATTTAAATTAGTCAAAAACTCTTCATGAGATCGGCCTTGACGGTATCGAGGCTGCCTCGAAGGTATAAGAAGCAACTCTTCAACTAACCGAATATCCAGTTGCAGCAGAATAGTGCCATGAAACAACAAAAAGTGCCTTTTCCGGTATTGGGCATTGCCCGAAAACTTTAACATCCCAAGCGCAAGATCGCTGAAACCTTGAATTCCAATCTCAGACCCTATAATCTCTTGTAGAGCTTCTTTGTGACATTTCATAATGAAGGCATTGGTTTCAGAGACACTGTTTCTAGGGGCCGAATCCCCGATCTTTAAAACCAATGAATAGTTGAGGCATCCCGGACCTTGCAACACCGTTCCGCCTCCGCTGCATCGTCTGAGGATGGGGATACGGCTTTTCTGGCAGGACGGCATGTTAACTTCCGACTCTATTTTGCTAGAATATCCTACCACTACAAAGTATTCGCGCGGCTCCCAAAATCTCAAAATTTCATGATCATAGCCATTCTCGCACAAATCGATTAAGGCCTCATCGCAGGCTATATTACGTTGAGGCGTTGGAAGGGTTAAATCTATGTATTTCAAGCTCAAAACCTTTACGTCTTAGGGGGTGAGAAAGTGGAATCGGAAAAAAAAGAAGAGCAAAGTATTTTGGAGACTGAGGATAGCCGATCGGAAGACACGCCCTTTCTTCTGAACAAGCTGATGGCAAGGTTACGTGAATCAGGCATGAACATACCTCTTTCTGTCGACACCCCCTATATTAACACGATCCCAGCGGAGCAAGAACCTCCCTACCCAGGAAACCGGCAGGTGGAAAGACGGATCAAGAGTTATATCCGTTGGAATGCCATGGCCATGGTGGTTAAGGCCAACCGTATTCATAGCGGTATCGGGGGACATATCTCCACCTATGCTTCGTGTGCAACGCTCTATGAAGTCGGATTCAATCATTTCTTTAGAGGTGACAACGGGGAAGGTGGCGCGGATATGATTTATTTTCAGGGACACGCTTCTCCGGGAAATTACGCTAGGGCCTATTTGGAGTGGAGACTGGATGCAAAATACCTTCATCATTTTCGTCAGGAGTTGGCTGAAGGAGGAGGTCTTTCTTCTTATCCCCACCCCTATCTCATGCCTGACTTTTGGCAATTTCCTTCGGTTGCCATGGGGCTGGCCCCGATCATGTCGATCTATCAGGCGCGTTTTAACAGGTATTTAAAAGCCCGCGGTTTCTTAAAAGGAGAAGACCCGAAGGTATGGTGTTTTGTGGGTGATGGTGAGATGGATGAACCCGAATCGTCAGGGGCTTTAACATTGGCCTCACGGGAAAATTTGGACAACTTAATCTGGGTTGTTAACTGTAATCTCCAACGGCTGGATGGACCCGTAAGGGGAAACGGAAAGATCATTCAGGAGCTGGAAGCCCTTTTTCGCGGCGCTCGGTGGAACGTGATTAAAGTGATCTGGGGTTCTGACTGGGATCCGCTTCTTAAGGCCGATCATAAAGGACTTTTGCTCAAACGGATGGAAGAAGCTGTTGACGGAGATTATCAGAAATATTCCGTGGAGCCGGGAAGTTACGCGAGGAAACATTTTTTCAGCAAATATCCGGATCTCTTAGAGATGGTCAATCATCTCACGGACGAGCAGATCCATAAGCTCCTTCGAGGAGGGCATGATCCCCAAAAAGTCTATACAGCTTACAGAGCGGCCGTGGAACACAGAGGTTCGCCGACCGTGATCCTGGCCAAAACGGTGAAAGGTTATGGCTTGGGCGAGGCCGGGGAAGGAAGAAACATCACCCATCAGCAGAAACTACTCAATGAAAAGGAATTGAGAGAATTCCGGTCCAGATTCGGTGTTCCTCTCCTCGATGAGGAGGTAGTAGAGACTCCTTTCTACCGTCCCGCCTTCGACAGCCCGGAGACGAAGTACCTGATGGAACGCAGGAAGAATTTAGGGGGATTTTTGCCGGAACGTAAAGTCAAAGCCGGACCTATACATGTTCCGAGCATTGATTACTATGCAGAGTTCTTGAAAGGCTACGGGGATCTTCAAGTATCGACCACTATGGGCTTTGTGCGCATTTTGAGCAAGCTCCTACGACACAACGAAATCGGCAAACAGATCGTTCCCATCATTCCGGATGAGGCGAGGACCTTCGGTATGGATGCCCTCTTCCGCCAAATCGGCATCTATTCTCCGAAAGGGCAATTATACGATCCAGTGGACCGTGAAACCCTTCTCTATTACCAGGAGGCCAAGGACGGACAGATTCTCGAAGAAGGGATTACCGAGGCAGGATCCATCTCTTCATTTATTGCTGCCGGAACCGCATATACAACTCGTGGTTTCAACATGATACCTTTTTACATCTTCTATTCCATGTTCGGTTTTCAGAGAATCGGCGACCTCATCTGGGCGGCAGGTGATATCAAAGCCAAAGGGTTTTTGCTTGGAGCCACTGCCGGACGTACCACGTTAAACGGCGAGGGGCTGCAACATCAAGACGGGCACAGCCACCTCTTGGCCAGCCCGATTCCTACCTTACTGACATACGATCCCGCCTTTGCCTATGAAATTGCCGTTATTATTCATGACGGAATGAGGCGGATGTATGAGAAGGGGGAAGAGATTTATTATTATTTAACCCTGTATAACGAGAATCATGCGATGCCGGAGATGCCTCAGGGCGTAGAGCAAGGGATTCTTAAGGGGCTCTATAAATTCAAGAAGGGTGAACCAAACAGAAGGCATAAAGCCCACATTTTCGGGAGCGGCCCTATCCTGAGGGAAGCTCTCAGAGCCCAGGAAATATTGGCGGAAAAGTATGATGTCTCAGTGGATGTGTGGAGCGCCACAAGTTACAAACTGTTAAGGAGCGAGGCGCTAAGAGTAGCGAGATGGAACATGCTGCATCCAACCTCCCCGGCAAAAAAATCGTACTTAGAGACCCTTCTCGACAAAGAGCAAGGGGTATTCGTAGCGGTATCTGATTATATGAAGCTTGTTCCCGACCAGATCGCCCCTTGGGTTCCGGGCGGACTAATCACTCTCGGCACCGACGGATTTGGCAGGAGTGATACCCGCCCCAATTTGCGACGCTTTTTTGAAGTCGATGCTGAACTGATTGCTCTCGCAACTCTATACTCCCTTTCTCAAAAGAAAATCGTTGAAACCCATGTCGTTCAAAAAGCCATCAGAGACCTCAATGTTGACCCTGAAAAGAATTATCCTTTTTTCGTTTAGCCAGTTCCCTAGTCCATTGAAACAGAAAATTTATGAACATTAAGCTTCCTCGCCTGGGTGAAGGTGTAGACTCAGGCATCGTGGTGAACATCCTCGTTTTCGAGGGTGATCTGATTAAAAAAGATCAGACTATCCTGGAGTTGGAGAACGAAAAGGCCGTTGCTCCTATCCCCTCAACTGCATCCGGTAAGATAACAAAGATCCATGTGAAAGAAGGGGAGGAGATAACGGTGGGGCAGGTCCTGATTTCTCTTGCGCCTGAAGGTCCCGCCAAAGATAAGTTCAAGGAAGCGGAGAAAGTTGATAAGACGGATGGGCAAGTTTCTCCGGTCGAGGAATCAAGGCGTGGAGGACAGGCGCTATCTCACGGGGATATCTATGAGTCGAAGAGCGGCTTTGGGCCGCCCGCATCTCCCTCCATAAGGAAGACAGCCGGAGAATTGGGCATTGATTTAACCAGAGTAAGAGGAAGCGGGCGGGGCGGCAGGATTATCCTCAACGATCTGACGGCTTACATCCAGCGCCTGCAGCAAATTGCGTTTCAAAAAAGGGCTCCGGAAACGCCAACCCCGCCCTCACCTACAGCCGAGAGCATAGATTTTTCCAAATGGGGACCGATCCGTAGGGAACAGATAAACCTCCTCAGACGCACTGTCGGCAAAAGGATGGTGAAGTCTTGGACAACCATCCCCCATATTACCCAATTTGACGATGCCGATATCACGTCCCTTTTGGAGGTGAGAAAGAAGCACAACCCTTCCTATAAAACAAAAGGCGCCCATTTGACTTTGACCTCTTTTGTTTTAAAGGCAGTAACCATGGCTTTGAAAACTTACCCTGTCTTCAATTCGAGTTTGGACGAATCTACAGGGGAAATCGTCTACAAGGACTATTGTCATATAGGCGTCGCCGTGGACACCGAGGCGGGTTTAATCGTTCCGGTGATCAGGGATGTGGATAAAAAGGGGCTGTTGGAACTCTCGAGACAACTACAAGAGTTGACGGAGAAAACGAGGCAGAGAAAGGTCTCTTTGGAGGAATTACAGGGAGGCACCTTTACCATCTCCAATCAAGGGACCATCGGGAGTCTTCATTTCACTCCCATTATCAATAAACCCCAGGTGGCCATACTGGGTTTGGGACAGGGTATGGCAAAGCCAGTGGCAAAAAAGCAAAAAATCGAAATACGAACGATGCTTCCCTTGTGCCTTTCCTATGACCATCGCGTAATCGATGGGGCCGATGCGGTACGCTTTATCCGGGAGATCGTTTCGGCTTTGGAACATTTCAAGGACGAAGATGTGAAGATATAAAGCAACTGGTGGGTGGAATAAATGAAACCGATTAAGACTGACATCGTGGTTGTAGGCGCAGGGCCTGGCGGTTACGCCGCGGCTTTCTATGCCGCCGATAAAGGTAAGAGGGTTATCCTGGTGGAGCAAGACAAACGTCTCGGGGGGGTCTGTCTCAATCACGGATGCATCCCGTCCAAGGCTTTGCTCCATGCCACAAAACTGATCACCGAGGCCAAGGAATCCACTGTGAGGGGAATCAGTTTCAGCACACCCAAAATCAACCTAGACAAAATGCGCCGTTGGACAGAATCTATCATAGAAAAGTTGGCCCAGGGTCTCAACGGCCTCAGCCAAAAGAGAGGCGTCGAACTTTTACATGGAAGAGGCCACTTTGAAGACTCCCGGACCCTGAGAGTCGAAACCCAAGAAGGCCAAAAGTTTATCAACTACGAAAAGGCCATTATTGCCGTGGGAACCAAGCCGGCCCTTCCCCATGCCTTTGATTTAGGGAACCGACGCATTATGACCTCGAATGAGGCTCTGAAGCTGGAAGAGATTCCCGAAAATCTCTTGGTGGTAGGCGCTGGGTATATCGGGATGGAATTAGGGACAGTCTATGCCTCCCTGGGAAGCAATATCGTATTGGTTGAGGCCTTGAATTCTATATTACCGGGGATAGATTCCGACCTTGCTCGCCCCGTGAGGCGATACGCCGAAAAGGCCTTCAGGGAAATACGCCTCAACACCAAGGTGCTGAAGATGGCTACCAGCAAGAAGCAAATCAAAGTGGCCATGGAGGTTCAAGGGCAACGGAAAGAAGAGCTCTACGACCGTGTATTGGTTAGCGTTGGCCGCGTTCCCAATTATACCGATATGGGACTTGAAAACACCAAAGTCACCAAGGACGATAATGGATTTATCCAGTGCAATCCACAACAACAGACTTCGGATCCTAATATTTACGCTATTGGCGATGTTAACGGTGGCGCTCTCTTAGCTCATAGAGCCACCAAGGAGGCGAGAATTGCCGTAGAAGTGATCACCGGTGAAGCAAGCGCCTTTGACAATATCGTTATTCCCGCCGTTGTTTTTACTGACCCGGAAGTGGCCTGGTGTGGATTAACGGAAACGGAGGCCAAGCAAAAGGGAATCCGAGTGCAGGTCTCAAGGTTTCCCTGGTCGGCTTCGGGCAGGGCCTTGACTCTCGACCGGCCGGATGGGGTTACCAAACTGCTCCTTGAGCCGGAAACGGAGCGTATCCTTGGCGTCGGTATTACGGGCTATGGCGCCGGGGAGCTCATCAGCGAAGGCGTCCTGGCCATTGAGATGGCGGCAACCGCTAAAGACCTGGCGGAATCCGTTCATCCCCATCCCACTCTATCCGAGACCCTCATGGAATGCGCCGAACTCTTTTACGGTCATGCCACCCATGCCTTTAGCCGAAAGAGGTCTTGACGAGCAACGAAGACCCGCTCACGCACAATAAGCCGCAAACAGCTTCAAGAATCCCTCCCAACAAATCTCTGAATCACCGCCAGCGTCTCGGCCCCAAACTGCTGAGCCTTAGCAGGACCGATACCGCGCACCTCAAGCAAATCGGTTTCGGTTCGCGGCATGCGGTGGGCGATCTCTCGCAAAGTCTGATCAGTGTAAAGCAAATAGGCAGGCACATTGCCCATAGCAGCGGCCTTCTCACGCCGCCATCTTCGCAAGGCTTCCAATAATCTCCCGTCGCCCAACCCTTTCTCATAAGGATCAGCAAGACGGACGGATTTTGCCCGGGGACTTTTCATCGCCTTGGAAGCGACACGAGCAGGCATCACAAGAGGAATTTTTTTCTCGCGCCGCATGACCTCCGTCCCCAATCGTGTCAACGAAATCGTGGAATACTGACCGGTCTTGACAGCAATGCATTCGGCTCGGATCAACGCGTTGAGCAAGCTCCACACATAGTCCGCGCCCAGGTCGGACAGCAGGCCATAGGTAGAGAGACGGTCAAGCCTAGCGTCAAGCACCTCCTTCGAGCGCGAGCCTACGAGCACCTGCGCTATGCGCCCTCGCCCGAATCGGTCCTTAACCCGTGCGACACAACTAAGCGCTTTTTGAATAATGAGAGTTTCTTCTTCCGTCGGAGTGCGCGCACCGGAGCCCGCCCGGGAAAGGCAATTGTCACACACATGGCAATGCTCGGATGCCTCTCGATCGTCAAAGTATTTGAGGACAAAATGATGTCGGCACCCTTTGGTTTCAACGTAAGAGATCATCCGTTGCAGCTTGGCATAATCCCGCTTCCGCTTGGTGTCCAGTCTTATGAAATCAATCTGCAACTGATCCAGAGATTTTACTGGTTCTACGAGTCTCGTCGTATAGGTGCGCCTGCCTGTGCGGTAGTCGCGCTGGATAAAGCCGGCACGCTCCAACAGAATAAGCGAAGATCCCACTGCCATCTCGTTGGTGGCTTCTGGCAAGGCTTGGGCAATTTCTGTAATAGGCATCTCGATGGCGCCCCGCCCACAGAGACGAAGAAGTGTATGGTAGAGGCCGGCGATGATTTCGCGAGTGGGGTTGGAGCCTTCGATAAAAAACTCTTGCGTCCGAACGTCGGCGTAGTTAAACAGCATCTCGCATCGGGCCGGTTCGCCGTCGCGCCCTGCCCTTCCAGCCTCCTGGTAATAGGCCTCGACACTGCCGGGGATATCATAGTGCAACACAAAGCGCAGATCGGGACGGTCAATGCCCATACCGAAGGCATTGGTGGCTACGGCAACGTTGTATCGGCCGCTCATGAACTGCGCCTGCGCGTTGGTCCGTCGCTCATCGGTCATACCGCCGTGGTAAGCCATACAGGGCACACCCCCCTCTTTAAGCTCCAGGGCTACTTTCTCCACGTTCTTCCGCGTAGCACAGTAGATGATCCCGGTTTTGAGTTTTCGGATGGTCTCGGCGATGCGGCGGAGTTTTTCCGCCTGCTTTTTCGTCGGTGTAACGGCGAGCGTAAGGTTGTGTCGGGCAAAACCGGAGACGAACACCCGCGGCGTTGGACGGCCAAACTTGCCGAGGCCCAGTTGTTCCATGATGTCCTGGCGCACCTCAGGCGTGGCGGTTGCGGTGAGCGCCACGACCTGTGGCTGGCCCAAGTCCTTAAGGACCCACCTGAGGCGGATGTAATCGGGTCGAAAGTCGTGTCCCCACTGTGAGATGCAATGCGCTTCATCCACGGCAAACAAGGCTACGGACAATGGTGCGATGGCATGGACAAAGTGTTCGCTTTTGAAACGCTCCGGCGCAATATAGACGAGCCTAAATTCTCCACGTATCATGCGGTGGATACGGTCGTCCATCTCCGACTTCGCGATCGAGGAATTGAGGAAGGTGGCGGCGATTTTCTTCTCCACAAGGCCGTCCACCTGATCCTTCATCAGCGCGATGAGCGGTGACACGACGATCGTGATGCCCTGAAGCATGAGGGCGGGGAGTTGATAGCAGAGAGACTTTCCACCGCCCGTGGGCATGATAACGAGCGTGTCCCTGCCATCTAGGATGGCCTGGATGACAGTCTGTTGGCCTTCGAGGAATTCACGAAAGCCGAAGTTCTGGTACAGCAGCCGATGGAGGTCCTGGGTGCCGGACATACGCTGATTTTAGGAAGGACGTAATATTATAGCAAGGCGGCGTCAACCTTGAATTGACTACTTGAATTCAAGCGATTTTGGAGGATGCCGGTTAGGAGATTTGAAGCAGATGATGCGTCTTCGTAATTCGTTCATGCTGTGATTAGGCGGGGAAAGAAAAGTTACAAATGTACAGTCATAAATACGTGCGACTCACTTCCAACAACCCGGGAAATATGGCCTTTGCCGGTCTGATCCTCCGCCAGCATGACATCGCCGGGGCTGAAGCGCCGGACAGTCCCATCTCCACACTCAATCTCCCATTCTCCCGAAAGCGTTACAACGTATTGCCGGCGAGGAGCAGTATGCCAGTCAATTACACGCTCCGCAGGGACGCGATGGACAACGATGCCAGTGGCGGCTTGGAGCGGGGATTTGTCGGTCCTCTTACCAGACTCAAATAAGAACTCGATATCCTCGAAGTGTGACGTTCCATCTTTATCAGCATAAATTCTCACAACTTGCATACCCATCCCTCCATAATCGTTAATCCGTAACACAACTCTTTAGCTCCCACAATAAACGCGTGAAGGTGTGGATCAACCCTATCTGGACTTGAATCAGTAGCTTTGTTACCCTGTTTTTGGTAAGGGAGATCCACTATGGTCGGTCGACATCCGTGTGTTTATCTCATTGACGGCAGCTCTTATATTTTCCGTGCCTTTTTTGCCCTCCCTCCCTTTTCCAATTCTTCAGGGCTTCCGACTCAGGCTATCTATGGCTTCACCAACATGACCCTTAAGTTTCTCAAGTCGCATCGGCCTGAATACCTGGCCGTTGTTTTGGATGCCGGTCGTGAAACGTTCCGCAACGAAATCTATCAAGACTATAAGGCAAACCGACCAGAAGCCCCAGCGGATCTCATTCCCCAGTTCCCCTATATCCGAAAGGTTCTGCAGGCCATGAATGTCCCGGCCCTAGAACTTGTGGGATTTGAGGCCGATGACCTCATCGCAACCCTCTCTAAATATTTTTCTGCCCGCGGGATTGAAGTCATCATTGTCTCCGGAGACAAGGATTTCATGCAGCTTGTGGCTGAAGAAGTCAAGCTTCTCGATACCGCAAAGCAAAAATGGATCGGCATCGACGCGGTCAAGGAAAAATTTGGCGTGGAGCCGAAAAAGGTGGTTGAAGTCATGGGGCTGATGGGCGATTCCACCGATAATATTCCCGGGGTTAAAGGAATCGGGGAAAAGACGGCCATTGCCCTGATTCAAAGGTACCATTCTTTGGAGAACCTCTTTGACCATTTGGATGATCTGGAAAAGACAGGCCTAAAGGGCATCGGCCGCATCCGCCGGGCCCTCACGGAGGGTAAAGAAAAGGCCTTTCTAAGTCGCAATTTAGCGACGGTGAAGAGCGATGTCCCGATCCAAGTAGATTTAGAACAGCTCCGTTATAAAGGTCCCTATAAAGAGAAGCTACGCGAGCTTTTTACCGAGTTGGAGTTTACCCAACTCCTCAAGGCCCTAGACGCAGAGAACCCAGATTGAGTTGTCATGCAGCCAGGGAGGTATTCTTTTTGATTCATAAAGACCGACTTAAAAATTTGCTCATCGAACTAGTGCAGATAGATAGCCTTTCCCGAAAGGAATACGCCATTGCCATGCGTCTCAAGAGAGAGATGGAAGAGATGGGGGGAGAGGTATGGATCGATGATGCCGGGGAGAAGATCGGCGGGAGCGTGGGGAATCTCATAGCTCATTTTCCCGGCAATTTACCCGGCTCCAAGCCTATCCTCCTCTCTGCCCACATGGATACCGTTGTCCCGGGAGAGGGTGTTGTGCCGCTTCTAGAGGGTAACATTCTGCGCAGCGACGGCCGCACTGTCCTTGGCGGCGACGATAAAAGCGGCATCGCCATCATCTGTGAGGTGCTGCGGGCAGTGCGGGAGAACCGTCTTCCCTGCAGTGATATTGATGTGGTATTCACGATCTGCGAAGAGGCCGGTCTTCTAGGGGCGAAGTGCCTTGATGTCTCCCGTCTGGCGGCGCGGACCGGCCTGGTTTTGGACAGTGACTCGGTGGGTTTCCTCTTTACCAAGGCCCCTGCGGCAAATCGCATAGAGTTTCATATTCGCGGGCTAGAGGCCCATGCCGGGGTGTGTCCGGAGAAAGGAATCAGCGCTATCCAGGTAGCTGCAGAAGGAATTGCCAAGATGAGGCTAGGCAGGATTGATGAGGAGACGACGGCCAACATCGGCCAGATACAGGGGGGGCTGGCCGTGAACATCATCCCCAATTCGGTCACTCTCAAAGGTGAGGCGAGAAGCCACAGCGAGAAAAAGTTAGAACAACAGACACGCCATATGATCCAGTGTCTCGAAGAAGCGACCTTGGGCACCGTGCTGGAGCTTGACGGGAAGCGTTTTCAGGCCATTGTTGAGGCAAAGATCGAACGGGATTATGACCGGATGGAGATCCCTGATGACTCCGCCATTGTCCAACTCGTCCGGGCCGCCGCACGCAATCTTGGAATGGAGCTCAAAATTCTGGCTACCGGCGGGGGATGTGACGCCAACATATTCAACAAAAAGGGGCTGGAGGTGGCGAACCTTTCGACCGGTATGCGGGAAATCCATACGGTTAAAGAATGGCTTGACCTCAACGACCTTTATATCTCGGCTGAAATGGTTTTGGAGATTGTTCGACTCAACGCCACGGAAGCCTAAAGCCCTGGTATTAGCCATCAGCGATCTGCTTTCTGCCTTCGGCTGACCGCTCATTGCTGATAGCGGAGTTCTCGTATGCAAGGAGAAGAGCTAGGCGTTTTACTTAGGCAGGAGCGAGGACAATTCCTCGAGGCTATTAGCGCCTTCGAGCACAAAAAAGGAGGTCCGCAAAAAAAACGGAGTGAAGATCTGGCTCGAGAGATCGTTCGCCTGCTTGCGGGGATGGCCAATGCCGACGGAGGGACGCTCCTGGTCGGGGTGGAGCCGGACAAAAGCGTCACCGGCATTCCCCACCCTCCCGAGGAGATCCAGGCCTTGATCCAGGCCCCTCAAACACTGTTGAATCCCCCACTCAATCCTGTCTGCGAACGAATTCATCTGGGTAACCTCTTGCTGCTCAAATTCGAGGTGAGTTCCGGACTGGAAGTTCACCGGGCTGCGGGCAGACGTGCCTTTTACCGTATCGCCACTGAGAACCCAGCGGTTCCGCCGGAGCAGATCCAAAGTTTAAAAGAGGCAAAGAAGTCTTTCTTTTACGAGCGGCAGCATATCTTAGACGCCGCCTGGGAGGATCTGGATAGCGGCGCCATCGAGGCATTTATCAAGAAGATTCAGGACTCGCGGGATCCACAGTCCATTCTCGGTCGCCCTTATCACCTCATAGACAGCTCCCTGGAAAAACCCTCCC